>NZ_JAJNHJ010000001.1:0-175087 GCF_022386965.1 Mammaliicoccus sp. B-M6 | reverse complement strand
AAAATTAAAAGGCTTATCTCCCAAAAATTACAGGAGACAAACCTTTGAAATAATATACTAATTAAGGTTTAGATTTTTGGGTTCAGTACAGATGTGAGTTAAAGGTGGAATAAACTCACATGTTTTAAAAATTTTATAAAAATCATTTAAAAATGAAAAAAGCGTCCAGCTATTACGACTGAACGCTTTTCTGATATTTATTTACCTTCGTGGTGTTCTTCGAATAATTCTTTTGTTGCTACAACTGGTTCGAAATCTTCAGGCATTGTTTCTGTTCTTACTACTAGAACGTCACATGGTGAGTTTCTTACAATTGATTCTGATACAGAACCGACGATAAATCGTTCTACTGCATTTAATCCAGAAGTACCACACATGATTAAATCTACGTCAAATTCTACTGCTAATTTTTTAGGAATAACTGTTTTTGGAGATCCGAATTCAAGTTTAGTCGCTACATTATGAACACCATTATTCTCAGCGAATTCTTTATATCCAGATAATAAACTTTCAGCAAAACTTGTTGCTTTATTTACTATTTGAGTATCATAGGCTTCAACACTTGCATATGATCTAGAATCTACAACGTTAACAATTGTTAATTTAGCGTCATTACGTTTAGCAACGGCTACAGCTTTATTATAAGCCCATTCTGATTCAGTTGATCCATCTACTGCAATTAAAATATTTTTGTAACTTAACATAGAAACCGCCTCCTAGTTCTTTTGTTTAATTATATCATAATTTTCTGAAAAAATAACATTATAAACTTTTAAATAATAGGGAATTTACACGATTTTTATATAATGTGTGTTAAAATTAGCTGTAGTAAGAAAATTTAAAAAAATTAGAAAATAAGGATAATATAAAAATTGAATAATAATGATTGCGCTTTCAAATTAGTGGCGTTATGATAAAAACAAGGAGGAATGAAAAATGATTATTGGAGTACCAAGAGAGATTAAAAATAACGAAAATAGGGTGGCATTAACACCTAGTGGCGTGGCAAGTTTAGTTGCACAAAATCATGTTGTTAAAGTAGAAACTGAAGCAGGATTAGGTTCACAATTTACTAACGAAGATTATCAACAAGCTGGAGCAGAAATTGTAAGTCAAGAAGAAGCATGGAATGTTGAAATGGTTATGAAAGTTAAAGAACCATTACAAGAAGAATATCAATTCTTCAAGAAAGACTTAATTCTATTTACATACTTACATTTAGCTGCTGAAGAGGCTTTAACAAATGCATTACTAGAAAATGAAGTAACTGCAATTGCTTATGAAACTGTTCAGTTAAGCGATCGTTCATTACCATTACTAGCGCCAATGAGTGAAGTAGCTGGAAGAATGTCAACTCAAATTGGTGCGCAATTCCTACAAAAAACACACGGAGGCATTGGAATATTATTATCTGGTGTGCCAGGTGTTAAAAGAGGGAAAGTAACAATAATCGGTGGAGGTCAAGCAGGAACAAATGCTGCTAAAATGGCAGTTGGTCTTGGAGCAGACGTTACGATTATTGACTTAAATCCTACACGCTTACAACAATTAGATGATTTATTTGGTGCAAGCGTGCAAACGATGATGTCATCACCATTAAATATTGAAGAAGCAGTTGTTGAAAGTGATTTAGTAATTGGATCAGTACTTATCCCAGGCGCTAAAGCACCAAAACTTGTAACTGAAGAAATGGTTAAGAAAATGAAACCAGGTTCAGTATTAGTAGACATCGCGATTGACCAAGGTGGTTCATTCGAAACATCAGATAGAATTACGACACACGATGATCCAACATATGTTAAACATGGTGTCGTACACTATGCAGTTGCTAATATGCCAGGAGCAGTTCCAAGAACATCTACAATTGCATTAAATAATGCAACAACTCCATATGCAATTCAATTAGCAAACAAAGGCTACGTTAAAGCATGTCAAGATAACGAAGCACTTGCTAAAGGCTTAAACACAATACATGGTAAATTAACATATAAAGAAGTTGCAAAAGCTTTTGATAAAGAATACACACCTTATCAAGAAGTTTTGAGATAACTCCACCAAAAAAACCTGAGACGAATTTCGTCTCAGGTTTTTCTTATTATACGATTTTTGTACCGTGTACTTCATCGAATGGTATGTCTTCTATTAATTGTGATAAGTTATCTTTATTGAGTCCGCCACCTGGCATGATTGTGATATTGCCTTTTGAGTGAATCAACAACTTTCCTAAATGGTTAATGTTATCAAATATCACACTATCACTTGGTCCGCCATGTGTTAGTAGGCGACTGAATTGGTGTTTAATTAACCAGTCTAATGATTTTAATTGATGATATGGATTAATAGAATCAAACGCCATATGACAAACGGCGGGTATGATACCACATGTTTCTTTTAATGCTTTCATCTTCCATTCGTCAAGATGTCTGTGTTCATCTAAGCATCCAAATACAAATGCATCAACTTTCAAATCTTTCAGATGTAATATATCTTGTCTCATGATTTCATATTCGAAATAATTATAATTAAAATCTCCACCACGAGGTCTAATCATGACAGCGACTTCAACGTTATGTTGATGACATAATTCTATTGCAATCTTTACCATTCCGTAACTTGGTGTTGTGCCACCAACTGAAAGGTTATCGCAAAGTTCAATTCGATTTGCACCATTTTTAATAGCATGTTCAATTTGCGAAATTGTTTCTACACAAGCTTCTTTAATCATTTTTGGTAGCCTGTTAGTATGCGATGTCCGTCTTCAGTTACAACGATATCGTCTTCAATTCTAACACCAGCAACACCAGGAACGTATATTCCAGGTTCAACTGTTAATACCATGCCTGGTTTGAATTCATCCGTATTTGCACTTGAAATGTCTGGGAATTCATGGACACTTAATCCAAGTCCGTGACCAAGTCTATGTGGGAAGTATTCACCATAACCAGCATTGCTAATAATATCTCTAGCTACTTTATCGCAGTCAGCAATTTTAGCACCTGGTTTAATCATTTCAATCGCTTGTTTGTTAGCATCAAGAACGACATTGTAAATTTCTTGTGCTTTATCAGAAGGTGTACCGAATGGAACAGTTCTAGTGATATCTGAACAATAACCTTTATAAATGACACCTAGGTCAAATAGTACATATTCGTTTTCTTTTAAAGTTCTTTCTCCTGGTGTACCATGAGGAGCTGCTGCATGATCGCCGAATAATACCATAGTATCAAAGCTCATCTTAGAAATACCATGTTGTTTCATAGTTGTTTCAATATGATTTAATACTTCAATTTCAGAAACGCCAACTTCTAATTTATCAACGCCAGCTTGAATAGCTAAATCTGCATATTTAGCCGCTTCTTGTAACAACTCAATCTCGTCATTTGTTTTTACATTTCTAATATCTTTTAATACTTGATCAATATCAACAATTGTTTCAACATTAAATGCTTTTTCAATTTCACGAAGTCTTTTAACTGATAAATGCTCTGATTCAATCGCGAAAGTTTTATAAGATTGTTGTTCAATCAAATCGAATGGTGATTCTGTATCTAAGTATCCAACGATGTTTCCAGTGAAACCTGCATTTTTAGCTTCTTCTACTTCCATTTTTGGACAAAATAGCGTTTCTTCACCATCTTTAGTGACTAATAAACTAAATAGACGTTCATGTGGTTCAGATAAATAACCTGTTAAATAAAAGATGTTTAAAGGCGTTGTAATCCATGCTGCGTCCGCACCTTTATCTTTTAAAAATGTTGCAATTTCATTATGTTCCATTATTCTTCCTCCCAAATCTCTTTCTTACATCATTATTTTAGACTTCTTGATTCATAAATTCAAATTTAGGGTATATAATATACGGAAAAGACAATTTGAGGAGGGAGATTCATGAAAGTATCATTTCATGGACAATCAGTAATCTATTTTGAAAGTAAAGGACATAAAGTGATTGTGGATCCATTTATAACAGGGAATCCATTATCAGATTTGACGGCAGATGAAGTAGAAGCAGATTATATTATATTAACTCATGGTCATGGTGATCATTTAGGTGATACTGTTAGCATTGCAAAAAGAACAGGTGCAACGGTTATAGCGTTACCTGAAGCGATTGATTATTTATCAAATAAACACGGATTAGAAAACTTACATCCAATGAATATTGGTGGGAATATTGAATTTAATTTCGGAAAAGTAAAATATGTGCAAGCCTTTCATAGTAATAGCTTTACAGAAGAAGATGGGGAAATCGTCTATTTAGGTATGCCAGCAGGAATTGTATTAGAAACAGAAGCAGGTACTATTTATCATACAGGTGACACAGGTTTATTCAGTGATATGAAATTAATCGCAGATAGACACCCAGTTGATTTATGTTTTATTCCAATAGGCGATAACTTTACAATGGGCATTGATGATGCAAGTTATGCAATTAATGAATTTATCAAGCCGAAAAAAGTAGTACCTATTCATTACGATACATTTGATTTTATTAAACAAGACCCTAAAGATTTTGAAAAAGCTGTTACAGAATCAGAAGTTCACATTTTAAAACCTGGTGAATCGGTAGAATTATAAATGAATATGATAGATAGTTTAGTAAGCTGAGATGATTTTGTCGTCTCAGCTTTTAAGTTTAAGAAATGAACTGTATAAGAAACTTAATTTAATGAGCGGTGTTTCAATCTTTTATTAAATTTTTAAGATATCATTTAAGACATTAAAAATGTATAATAGAAAGTAATTCATAAAATTTGATAGAGGGTATAAACATGACGAAACATGAGCAAATTATTGAGTATATTGAATCGTTATCTGTTGGACATAAAATCTCTGTCAGACAGATAGCGAAAGATTTAAATGTCTCTGAAGGTACAGCTTATCGTGCAATTAAAGAAGCGGATAATCAAGGGCTTGTAGCATCTATTGATAGAGTAGGGACAGTTAGAATTGAGAGAAAATCTAGAGAACAAATTGAAAATTTAACATTTAATGAAATTGTTAAAATTGTAGATGGTCAAGTATTGGGCGGTAAACAAGGCTTATATAAAACTTTATCAAAATTTGCAATAGGCGCAATGGAATTAAATGATGTCGTTAAATATTTAACTAAAAATACTTTACTTATTGTTGGTAATAGAGCAGATGTACAAATGGAAGCTTTAAAAAGAGGTTCTGCCGTGTTAATTACAGGTGGTTTTGAAGCGCATGAAGATATTATAAACTATGCTGATGAACACGAACTTCCAATTATTTCATCTAATTATGATACATTTTTAGTGGCCAATATTATTAACAGAGCCATATATGATCAAATGATTAAAAAAGAAATTTTAATGGTTGAAGATATTATGATTCCAATTGAATCAACTTCTTATTTAGATGATAAACAAAAAGTGCGAGATTGGAATGAATTATCACAACAAACATCTCATACACGTTTTCCAGTTGTTGATAGCGAAATGAAAGTTGTAGGTATTTTAACTAGTAAAGATATTGTAAATGAAGAACAAGATAAAAGTATCAGAACGTTGATGACTAAATCACCTATCATTGCACATTTAAATACGACAATCGCAACTTGTGCCCACCTTATGATCTGGGAAGGAATTGAATTGTTGCCAGTTGTATCAACCTCTAAAGTATTAATCGGTATCATTTCTCGTGAAGATGTATTAAAGACGATGCAATTAATGAGTAGACAACCACAAATAGGTGAAACGATTCATGACCAAATTGCAAAACAAATCACAATGGACAATGGTAATGTTGTGGTGAATATATCCCCACAATTAACAAATCAATTCGGTATGTTAACGAAATCAGTCTATATTGCAGTTATTGAAGAAGCGTTACGTTATGAAATAAGAAAAATGAAAAAATCAGAAATCATGATTGAACATATAGATATTTATTATTTGAAAACTGTTCAAATCGATGACGATGTAGAAGTGAAGATTACAACATTAGATATCGGTAGAATATTTGCTAAATTCGAAGTTACAATGGTGAGCGGTAGTGCCACAGTTGCGAAAGCATTACTGATGTGTCAAATTCTCGAAAAATAAAAAAGCGTTATGTAATACAACGCTTTTTAAAATATTATTGATGTTTTTTTTGTTCGAATTCTTCCCAAGCTTTGTTCTCGATAGGTAAGTTACCTTTAAAGTATTTACTTGCTCTATAGCCATAAGATACGTTTAAAATACCAAAGAATAATAATACTAAAACAATAATATAAGTGACTAATGTTGGGAATAACAATACTTGGTCTGCTGCAAATGCGATCATAAATATACCAAAGTAAAATCTTGAACGCGCTTTATGATACGCTTTTCTAACGTCACGTTTCGTTCTAAATGAACGTGCTAAATTTAAAATAGCAAATATTAAAGCAATAATCATAACAGTTACTGCCAAAGCAACAAGTGTAGACATAATTTCAGATGACATGTTTGATTCCTCCTACCAAGTCGAATTATATCAATTAATAAAATATAAGTAAATATAAAGAAAGAAGGATCACAATGGAAGAAATATTAAATAAAATAAAGCAATATGAAACAATTATCATACATAGGCATGTTAGACCAGACCCTGATGCATATGGCTCTCAATTAGGCTTGAAATATATATTACAAGAGGCTTTTCCTGAAAAGCATATATATGCAGTCGGTCAACCTGAACCGACGCTAACATTTATTGGAGATTTGGATGAAATTGCAGATGAAACATATAATGGCGCACTTGTGATTGTTTGTGATACAGCAAACGCACCACGTATTGATGATAGTCGCTATAATACTGGTGACGAATTAATTAAGATTGATCATCATCCACCAGTAGATTCATATGGTGATATTAATTTTGTAAATACAGAAGCATCATCTACAAGTGAAATTATCTTTGATTTAAATAAATCATGGAATTTAAATGGTTCAAATGTAAGTGAGAAAGCAAGTAGAGTATTATATTTAGGAATCGTTGGTGACACAGGTAGATTCTTATTTGATAATACGTCTACACATACAATGGAAGTTGCAGCAGAGTTAATGACGAAAGAATTCGAACGTACTAAATTACTTAACCAATTGAGTGAAAGAGATCCAGCTTTACTTCACTTCCAAGGATATATCCTTCAGAATTTCAAATATGATGGTGAAGGATTCTGTTCAATTAAGATTACGAAAGATATACTTGAACAGTTCAACTTACAGCCTAATGAAGCTTCATTATTCGTGAATACCGTTTCAGATATAAAAGGATTAAAAGCATGGGTATTTGCTGTTGATGAAGGTAAAGAAATAAGATGTAGAATTCGTTCAAAAGGCCTAAAAATTAATCATATCGCAGCTAAATATAACGGTGGAGGACATCCAAATGCTTCAGGTGCATCTGTATATAGTTGGGAAGAGTTTGATGCATTAGCAGCAGATATTAAATCTGAAATATAGGAGGTGAGCGCATGGTAAGTCATTTAAATATTCATTCATCATATGATTTGCTTAATTCAAGTATTAGAATCCCAGATGTTGTTCAAAAAGCTAAAAATGAAAATTATCAAGCGCTTGCTCTTACAGATTTAAATGTTCTGCACGGTGCTTTACAATTTTATGATGCATGTATAAAAGAAAATATAAAACCAATCTTCGGATTAACTATTTATTTAGATGACCAACTCAATCAAGTTGAATGTGTGGTCTTAGCTAAAAATAAAACAGGCTATCATAATTTAATTAAGTTATCATCTGCTATATCTATTAAAGAACGATTTTCAACACCCATTGAATGGGTTAATGCTTATTCAGAAGGACTTATAATTATTGGTAAACAAATCAATGAAGCCAACTATTATTTATTCCAAGCTATAACAATTGGGGATGATGATAAATATATTTCTCATGATTCTACGATACATATGAATCATAAAAAAGTATTTATGAAGTCTGCACTTTATTTGAATGAAGAAGATGGGGATAGTTTAATCGCACTTCACGCAATTAAAAATAATGAAAAATTAACGATGAGTGATTTTCAACAAAATTTAAATCATCATTTTTTAACTAAAGAAGATATATCTCAAATTAATGTAGATGAAGCGTACATACAAAATACAGATGAAATAGCTCAAAAATGTCAGGTTGAAATTGAGTATCATCAAGATTTATTACCAAAATATAAAACGCCTAATAATCAATCAAGTGATGAATATCTTTGGGAATTATTAATGATGAATAAAGCCAAGTATCCACAATTTAATGAAGTATATGAAAAACGACTTAAATACGAATACGATATTATTGTGAAAATGGGATATTCAGATTATTTCTTAATCGTTAGTGACTTAATCAATTATGCGAAAGATCAAAATGTATTAGTTGGTCCTGGACGTGGTTCATCTGGTGGATCTCTAGTTAGTTTTATTTTAAATATTACTACTATTGATCCGATTGAATTTGATTTGTTATTTGAAAGATTTTTAAACCCTGAACGTGTGACGATGCCGGATATTGATATCGACTTTCAAGATACTAAGCGCGATAAAGTGATTCAATATGTTCAAGAAAAATACGGTGATAATCGTGTTGCTGGTATTGTAACTTATGGTCATCTTCAAGCGAGAGCAGTAGCAAGAGATGTAGGTAGAATATTGCAGTTTGATGATGCTACACTCAATTACATTTCAAAATTAATTCCTCATAAATTAGGTATTACATTAGACGAAGCATTTGAAGATGATGCGTTTAAACAATTTGTTAACCAGAATCATTTGCATGAAAAATGGTTTCAACTAAGTAAACAATTAGAAGGTTTACCGAGACATACATCTACACATGCAGCAGGTATCATTATTAATGATCAGTCATTACATCAATTTGTACCTACGATGATGGGTGATACAGGTGTCTTAACGCAATGGACTATGACTGAAACTGAAAAGATCGGGTTATTAAAAATCGACTTTCTTGGTTTAAGAAATTTATCGATTATTCAACAAGTGGTCAATCAAGTTAAATATCAAGAAAATCAAATTGTAGATATTGAAAAAATTCCTTTTGATGATCCTAAAGTCTTTCAACTATTGTCTAAAGGTGAAACAACAGGTATTTTCCAACTTGAATCTCAAGGTGTTAGAAGTGTATTAAAAAGGTTAAAGCCTGACCATTTTCTCGATATTGTAGCAGTTACCTCTTTATATAGACCTGGACCAATGGAAGAAATACCAACATATATTAAAAGACGTAGACAAAATGCAGAGATAGAATATTTACATCCAGATTTAAAAGATATATTGAAATCAACATATGGCGTTATTATATATCAAGAACAGATTATGCAAATCGCAAGTAAGTTCGCAGGATTTTCATATGGTGAAGCGGATATTTTGAGACGTGCGATGAGTAAGAAAAATAGAGCAGTGTTAGAAAATGAAAGAAAACATTTTGTGAATGGTAGCTTAGAAAGAGGTTACGAGGAATCAACAGCTGTAAAAATATTTGATTTAATACTGAAGTTTGCAGACTATGGTTATCCAAAAGCACATGCTGTAGCATATAGTAAAATTGCGTATATCATGACTTATTTGAAAGTACATTATCCGACATACTTTTATGCTGCGATTCTTTCTAATGTTGTTGGTAATGAAGTTAAGACAGAACAAATGGTAACGGAACTTAAAAGAATTGGTGTGAAAATATATCCACCGTCCATTAATCATAGTGAATGGTTTTATAAAGCAACTAAAAAAGGAATATATACGTCACTTGGTGCAATTAAAAGCGTTGGTTATCAAAGTGTAAAAGTGATTGTTGATGAAAGAAAAACAAACGGAACGTATAAAGATATGTTTGATCTTGTACATCGATTACCAAGTAAGGCTAAAAGTAAGAAATTGATACAAGCGCTTATATATGCTGGTGCTTTAGATGATTTTGGTCAGACTAGAGCGACATTGTTACAGTCTATTGACGATGTTTATGAAAGTAGCGAGTCTGTCGGAGATTCTAATAATTTATTGAAAGAATTAGGTTTGAACGTAAAGAAAGAATTTAAAGAAGTTGAAGAAATGCCTAATCTTATGAAAAGTGAATATGAAAAAGAATACTTAGGGTTCTATGCAACTGAGCATCCAATCATTGCGTTATTCAATCAACATCAATATTTATCGATTTATCCATTAAGAATAGACCATAATAAAGTACCGATGCTCGTAATGATTGCGTCACTAAGAAAAATTAGAACTAAAAAAGGTCAAAATATGGCTTTTGTCAATTTAATAGACGGATTAAATGAAGTTGAAGGGGTTATATTCCCTGATGCATATAAACAAATTGAAACAACTAATATCATCAATGTCCCAGTAATTATCAATGGCAAATTCGAAAAAAGAAACGGTAAGACACAAATTATTATTAACAAAATAGATACATTAGATGCATTTAAACAACATAAATTTAATACGACAAAAGAAGTCGTCGTAAGAAATGTAGAAGATTTAGCAGAGTGGATAACAAAAGACCACAATCGACAAATTAAAGTAACGTATTTTAATGATGAAGATTATAGTTCAAAAATGCTTGGCTATTTAAACTTAAATCATGGTAACTTTGAAGAATTTATAAATCAAATAGGTTATGAAAATGTACGTCTTTTATAGGCTTTATTAATTAAATAATTTATGCTATAGTATTCTTCATGGTGGTCTGACCACTATGAAGAATTTTTTAATTTAATTATAGAAATTTAATGTATAATAAAGGGATAGATACATACAATGAAGGGATGATTATTTTGTCATTAAGAGATGATGCTCTATATATGCATAAAGAAAAACAAGGTAAATTAGGCGTTTATGCCAAAGTTAAAGTTACTAATAAAGAGGAATTAAGTCTTGCTTATTCTCCAGGTGTAGCAGAGCCATGTAAAGATATACATGAAGACGTAAGAAAAGTATATGATTATACAATGAAATCTAATGCGGTAGCTGTAATTACAGATGGAACAGCTGTATTAGGCCTAGGTGATATCGGTCCTGAAGCAAGTATTCCTGTAATGGAAGGGAAAGCAGTTTTATTCAAAAGCTTTGCTGGTGTAGATGGTGTGCCAATCGCACTTAATACGACAGACGTTGATGAAATTGTGAATACTGTTAAATTATTAGAACCTAACTACGGTGGCGTTAACTTAGAAGATATTTCAGCACCTCGATGTTTTGAAATTGAAGAACGTCTAAAAAAAGAAACTAAAATACCTGTCTTTCATGATGATCAGCATGGTACGGCTATCGTAACGGTTGCTGGTTTGATTAATGCATTGAAAATTACTGACAGAAAATTATCCGATATAAAAGTTGTTTTAAACGGTGCAGGTGCAGCAGGAATTGCAATTATTAAATTATTATACAGTTATGGTGTAAGAAATATGATTATGTGTGATTCTAGAGGTGCGATTTACGAAGACCGTCCTTATGGTATGAATCCTACTAAAGACTTTGTTGCCAAATGGACAAACAAAGACAAAACAGAAGGTCAATTATCAGATGTTATTAAAGATGCGGATGTATTCGTAGGTGTATCTGTTGAAGGCGCATTAACTAAAGAATTAGTTGAAACTATGGCTGAAGATCCAATTATCTTCGCTATGGCTAACCCAGTTCCTGAAATTATGCCAGATATAGCAAAAGAAGCGGGTGCTAAAGTTATTGGTACAGGTCGTTCTGATTTCCCTAACCAAATTAATAATGTACTAGCATTTCCTGGTATTTTTAGAGGTGCATTAGATATTCGTGCAACTCATATAAATGAAGAAATGAAACAAGCAGCAGTAGAAGCAATTGCTAACCTTGTTTCAGAGGAAGAATTAAACGCGGATTATGTCATTCCTGGACCATTCGATCCAAGAGTTGCACCATACGTTGCGAAAGCAGTAGCAAAAGCTGGTATGGAATCAGGCGTGGCACGTATTGAAGTTGATGTTGATGAAATAGAACGTAGAACATATGAATTAGCAGACTTGTCATAATTTTGGAAGGAGACTCACGTTGGATAAAGAAAAGCAAAAAGGATTAATCAAGATTGTCGAACAAATTCAGTCAATTATTGTTGAAAAAAATATTCAAGTGGGTGAAAAACTGCCTTCCGAAAGATTTTTAAGTGAAACCTTAAATGTTGGACGTTCAAGTATCAGAGAAGCCCTAAGAGCATTAGAACTTTTAGGGGTGATACATACTAGAAGAGGTGAAGGTACATTCTTAAGTGATATGTACCAACACCAACTTTTTGATTTAATCGGAAGGTTCTTAATTCATAATGAATCACAACTAGATGAAATCAATGAATTAAAATGGATGATTGAAAATTTCTGTGAAGAACACAATAACATTGAAACAAATTCAAAAGAAGAACTTGTTTCAAATAATAATAATCAAATTATGTATATGATTTGGAAGCTACTCTCTCAATATAGTGATAGATTTGAAAGAGATAATTGTAAATAAAATCAGGGGGATAGTGACATGTTTAAAGACTTGTTCAATCGAAGCCAGAAAAAGAAGAAATATGTAACTGTTCAAAACAGTAAAGATAATGACGTGCCTGAAGGTATCATGACTAAATGCCCTAAATGTAAAAAAATCATGTATACAAAAGAGCTCGTACAAAACTTAAATGTCTGTTTTAACTGTGATCATCATATTGCATTAACTGCTCACGATAGAATTAGAGCTGTGAGTGATGAAGATGCATTTAAAGAGTTTGATGTTGGTATGACTGCTTCAAACCCATTAGAATTTCCTGGATATGAAGAAAAATTAGAAAAAGATAGAAAAAGTACTGGTTTAAATGATGCAGTTGTTACAGGTGTAACGTCAATTGACGGTATTCCTTATGGTATCTGTGTTATGGATTCTAGATTTAGAATGGGAAGTATGGGTGCAGTAGTAGGAGAGAAAATTTGTAGAATTGTCGATTATTGTGCAGATCACAATTTACCATTTGTATTGTTCACAGCAAGTGGTGGTGCAAGAATGCAAGAAGGCATCATCTCACTTATGCAAATGGCAAAGACAAGTGTATCCATTAAACGTCATAGTGATAAAGGCTTACTATTCATTTCATATATGACACACCCTACAACTGGAGGCGTTTCAGCAAGCTTTGCGTCAGTAGGTGATTTGAACTTTGCAGAACCGAAAGCTTTAATTGGATTTGCTGGTAGAAGAATCATTGAACAAACGATTAGTGAAAAACTACCTGACGATTTCCAAACGGCGGAATTTTTACTAGAACATGGCCAATTAGATAAAGTTGTACATCGAAAAGATATGTATAAAACTTTAAGTACTGTGCTTAAGATGCATCATAACGAGGTGAAAGACAATGCTTGAATTTGAAAAACCTTTAGAAGAAATTAAAGAAAAAATAGCATCTCTACAATCTTATCAAGAAAAACATGGTGTAGACTTAACAGATGAAATAGAAATATTGGAAGCCACTTTAACAAAAGAAACAGAACACATTTATAATAATTTAAAGCCTTGGGATAGAGTACAAGTTGCGAGATTACAAGAAAGACCTACAACTTTAGATTATATCCCTTACATATTTGATGATTTTATCGAACTTCACGGTGATCGTACTTTCCGTGATGATCCAGCATTAATAGGTGGATTGGCTTACTTTAATGGGTTACCAGTAACAGTTATAGGTCATCAAAGAGGTAAAGACACTAAAGATAATATTTTTAGAAACTTTGGTATGGCACATCCAGAAGGATATCGTAAAGCTTTGCGTTTAATGAAGCAGGCTGAGAAGTTTAATAGACCGATCATTACGTTCATTGATACGAAAGGTGCATATCCTGGTAAAGCTGCAGAAGAACGTGGACAAAGTGAATCTATTGCTAAAAACTTAGTCGAAATGGCATCTTTAACAGTACCTGTTATTTCTATTGTTATTGGTGAAGGCGGAAGTGGTGGCGCACTTGGATTAGGCGTAACCAATCGTCTACTCATGTTAGAAAATAGTACTTATTCAGTTATTTCTCCAGAAGGTGCAGCAGCATTGTTATGGAAAGATTCTGGGCTTGCTCAAATGGCAGCTGAAACAATGAAAATTACAGCACCTGACTTATTTGATTTAGATGTTGTAGATGAAGTTGTTAAAGAACCATTTGGTGGTGCTCATAAACATCTAGAATCACAAGCTTCACTTATAAAGACATCAATTGAAAAACATCTTTCAGACTTAAGAACATTAAATGCAGAAAGTTTAGTTGAAGATCGTTTTAATAAGTATCGTAATATAGGAAGTTATATCGATTAGGATATTTAAAATGACAAGTAATCATTTATACTGATATAATTTCTTTTCATAAATTTATGTATATGTGCATAATTGAATTAAAATTAAGCGATTCCAACTTTTGAAAAATTACAAAAGTTGGAATCTTTTTTTAAGAAGACGTTTACATATTTAAATAACAGTAGTTTTAATGGAATCAAGCCAATATTTGTGTTATTTTTAAATTAACAATCATATAACAAGAGAGGTCTGTATATTTATGAAAAAAATTGCGGTTTTAACGAGCGGTGGAGATTCACCAGGGATGAACGCAGCAATTCGTGCAGTTGTTCGTAAAGCTATTTATCATGATATTGAAGTTTATGGTGTATACCAAGGTTACTTAGGCTTAATAAATGATAATATCAAAAAACTTGAATTAGGTTCAGTTGGTGACATGATTCAAAGAGGTGGTACATTCCTTTATTCTGCTAGATGTCCAGAATTTAAAGAAAAAGAAGTGCGTGCGAAAGCAATTGAAAACCTTGAAAAAAGAGGTATAGAAGGATTAGTTGTTATCGGTGGAGATGGAAGTTATAGAGGTGCACAAAGATTAAGCGAAGAAGCTAAAAATCTTAAAACAATCGGTGTACCCGGTACTATCGATAACGATATTAATGGTACAGACTTTACAATTGGTTTTGATACAGCACTTAACACAATCATTGATGCTGTCGATAAAATAAGAGATACAGCATCAAGTCATGAACGTACTTTTATTATTGAAGTAATGGGAAGAGACGCTGGTGATTTAGCGCTATGGTCAGGATTAGCAGCTGGAGCGGAAACAATTTTAATTCCAGAAGTTAAATCAGACATTGAAGAAATCGCTGAAAAAATTCAACATGGTATGGATAGAGGGAAAAAACATTCTATCATTATTTGTGCTGAAGGTGTCATGACTGGTCATCAATGTGGGGAAGAATTGAAGAAATTTATTAACATTGATACACGCGTTTCATGTTTAGGCCACATCCAAAGAGGCGGTACACCTACTGGAATGGATAGAGTACTTGCTTCTCGTTTAGGCGGTTATGCAGTTGAACTACTTATGCAAGGTGATAGTGCTAAAGCAGTTGGAATCCAACAAAATGAATTAACATGTACGCATTTTGATGAAATATTCCAAGCAGAACATAACATCGACAAGAAAATGTATGATTTAGCACATCAATTATCTATATAAAAAAAGAAAAACTACGGAGGTCATTTTAATATGAGAAAGACAAAAATTGTATGTACGATAGGTCCAGCATCAGAATCAGAAGAAATGTTAGAAAAATTAATGCTTGCAGGCATGAACGTTGCTAGATTGAACTTCTCACACGGAAGTCATGAAGAACACAAAGGTCGTATAGATACAATTAGAAAAGTAAGTTCTAAATTAAATAAAAATATTGGTATCTTATTAGATACAAAAGGTCCTGAAATTAGAACTCATAACATGAAAGATGGTTTAATTGAACTTACTAAAGGTAGTGAAGTAACAGTTAAAACAACTGAAGTAGAGGGTACTAAAGAAGCGTTCTCAGTTACTTACGAAAAATTAGCAGAAGATGTAGAAGTTGGATCAACAATTCTACTTGATGATGGTTTAATCGAACTTACAGTTAAATCAATTGATATCGCTAAAGGTGAAGTTCACTGTGCAGTAGAAAATACTGGCGAATTAAAAAATAAAAAAGGTGTTAACTTACCAGGTGTTAAAGTAAACCTTCCTGGTATTACTGATAAAGACGCTAGTGATATCCGCTTCGGTATCGAACAAGGTGTAGACTTTATTGCAGCTAGTTTCGTAAGACGTCCATCAGATGTATTAGATATTCGTGCAATTTTAGAAGAAAAAGAAAATAACGTTATTAAAATTATTCCTAAAATTGAAAATGAAGAAGGAATTGAAAATATCGATGAAATTCTTCAAGTTTCAGATGGTTTAATGGTTGCTCGTGGTGATATGGGTGTTGAAATTTTACCAGAAGCAGTTCCAATGGTACAAAAACAATTAATCCAAAAATGTAATAAATTAGGTAAACCAGTTATTACAGCAACACAAATGTTAGATTCAATGCAAAGAAACCCACGTTGTACAAGAGCAGAAGCAAGTGACGTAGCGAACGCTATTTACGATGGTACAGATGCAGTTATGTTATCTGGTGAAACTGCAGCAGGATTATATCCTGAAGAAGCAGTACGCACAATGCAAAATATCGCAGTAGCTGCTGAAGAAGCTCAAGATTACAAAAAATTATTATCTGATCGTTCAAAAATGATCGATACGAATTTAGTTAATGCAATCGGTGTATCAGTTGCACATACAGCTTTAAACTTAAATGTAGAATCAATCGTTGCAGCAACTGAAAGTGGTGCTACAGCTCAAACAATCTCTAAATATAGACCACATTCACACATTATAGCTGTTACACCTAATGAAACAACTGCTCGTCATATGACATTAGTATGGGGCGTATTACCAGTTGTGAAAAAAGGTAAACAAACAACTGATGAATTATTAAATAATGCTGTATCAACAGCTGTTAACACAGGTTTAGTTGATAATGGTGATTTAATCATTATTACTGCAGGTGTACCAACAGGTGAAACAGGTACAACTAACTTAATGAAGATTCATTTAGTAGGTGATGAATTAGCTAAAGGTCAAGGAATCGGTCATCATTCAACAGTAGGTAAAGCTGTAGTAGCAAATACTGCTGACGATTTAAAAGGTAAAGATTTAAGTGAATCAATCGTTGTGACACAATCAACAGATGCTGATATGGTTCCATATTTAGAAAATGCTAAAGGAATTGTAACAGAAGAAGGCGGATTAACTTCTCACGCTGCAGTTGTTGGCCTTAACTTAGGCGTAGCAACTATCGTTGGTGTTGAAGGCGCTCGCGAAAAAATAGCAGATGGTACATTAATTACATTAGATCCAAAACAACACAAAGTGTTCGAAGGATATGCTAACGTATTATAATATATAAGACAGAGGCTGGGATATGATATCTTAGCCTCTTTTTTTATTTATGAATGCAAATGCCGTTATTAGCAGTTCTAGCTAAAGGTGCAAATACTGGTGCCGTTATAATAAATAAGGCTACAAAAAAACATCTCATTTTCTGATTTGCTCAGGAAAATGAGATGTTTTAATTTACTTTATTTAAATACTTTACGTTTTTGATTAAAGTACATGAATGTCAAAATGATAAACCAAATTGGTGTAATTAATATAGCGATTAATGTCACTTTATTTGTCATCAATAACACGAATACGAAAATAAAGAATATTAATGTAATCCATGCTACTGGAACACCACCAGGTAATTTGAAATCAGATGCTTTGTTTAATTCTGGTGATATTTTACGATATCTAATATAAGCAACAATGATTAATGACCATACTACTAAGAAAAGAACAGTTGAAACTGATGTTACATATTTAAATACTTCACCAGCATCTTTAATCACGTAGTTTAAAAGTACTGAGATCATTAATAAGAAACAACTAAATAGTGTTGCTTTATAAGGGACACCAGTTTTGTTTGTTTGACCAAAGCTCTTATTTGCTTGTCCATTTTGTGATAAACCATAAAGCATTCTACTATTTGAGAAAATACCACTATTACAAGATGAAGCTGCAGCTGTTAAAACAACAAAGTTGATAATTGCTGCTGCGATTGGAATACCAATCAGTCCGAATAATTTTACGAATGGACTTTCGGCAGGGTCGATTTTGTCCCAAGGTGTAATAGACATGATGATAATAAGTGAACCTACATAGAAAAGCATAATTCTAATTGGAACACTGTTAATCGCTCTTGGTATTGTCTTATGTGGATCTTTCGTTTCACCAGCTGTAACACCGATTAATTCAATACCTACAAATGAGAAAGCTGCCATTTGGAATGATAAGAAGAAACCATTCATTCCATTCGGGAATATACCATTATGATCCCAAATATGTGTTAGTGAAGCTGTACCGTATGGTGTTTCATATGCCATTACGATCATGATAATACCGACAACGATTAAAGCTACGATTGTTGTAATTTTAATAATAGAGAACCAGAACTCT
Organism: Mammaliicoccus sp. B-M6; assembly: GCF_022386965.1. Lineage (NCBI taxonomy): Bacteria > Bacillati > Bacillota > Bacilli > Caryophanales > Staphylococcaceae > Mammaliicoccus > Mammaliicoccus sp. B-M6. Next base: position 156,673 of record NZ_JAJNHJ010000001.1, on the reverse strand, counting down.
AATTCACCAAATAGTTTAGCAGTCATTAAATTCATCGTCATCAATATGAGTATTGTAAATAATGCTGTAATCCATGTTGGTATGTCAGGAAACCAAAAACTTATGTATTTTGCTACTGCAGTTACTTCGGCCATACCAGTTACAATCCAACAGAACCAATAAGTCCATCCTGTTATATATCCTGCGAACGGGCCGATGTATGTATGTGTGACATCTGCAAAAGAATGAAAATCAGTGTTTGAGAGTAATATTTCCCCTAGAGCTCTCATAAACAGAAATAAAATTAAACCTATTATAATATAGGTCAGTAGTATTGAAGGGCCTGCTGAACTGATTGTTTCTCCAGCACCTAAGAATAAGCCTGTACCTATAGCACCACCTATCGCAATAAGTTGTACATGCCTATTGCTTAACTCCCTTTGTAAATTGTTAGCCATATAAACTTTATCCCTCTTTCATATACAAACTTTCATGTTATTATTATGCGCTTGCTGTAAGAAAATAGCAATTAAAAAATGGATGTTTAACAACTGTTTGATACCTGTTAACATGATTTATTATTTTTATCATATATAATAATAAAAATGAATGGATAAACGACGAAATGACCTATTCTGATAAAAATGATAGGGTATTATTCACTCGTAAATCCTTCTGTGTTCACGTTTTCGGGATATATTTAATTTACTATAGCAATATTATAAAAAATATAAAATTACAACTGTTTATTTTTATTCATCTAAAATTACTAAAGAATTTAAAGTTTAAAGGTCCTTCGCATTCACAAATCTCAAGAAATTATATATAATGATAGATGAAAGCCATTACATATATGGGCAATTATTTAGTAAGGGGGATATTATTATGGCACAAGTAGCAAAAGGGTTAGAGGGCATCATTGCTTCTGAAACTCAAATTAGTTCAATCATAGATAATCAATTAACTTATGCAGGTTATGAAATAGATGATCTAACTGAAAATGCTTTATTTGAAGAAGTTATGTTTTTACTATGGAATTTAAGATTACCAAACAAAGAGGAATTAGCAGAACTAAATGAGAAACTACTAGGATATATGACTCTAAACCCTAGAATGTATACACATTTCGAAGATTATGCGACTGATAAAGTTCATCCAATGACTGGATTACGTACTTCATTATCTTATTTAGCGCATTTCGATCCAGACGCTGAAAAATTTGATGAAGAAATGAACTATGAACGTGCAATTAGAATTCAAGCAAAAGTTGCATCATTAGTAGCAGCATTTTCTCGTGTAAGACAAGGTAAAGAAGTTGTGAAACCTAAAAAAGATTTAACATATGCAGCAAACTTCTTATATATGTTAAGAGGTGAAGTTCCAACTGATGTTGAGGTAGAAGGTTTTAACAAAGCGTTAATTTTACACGCTGACCATGAATTCAATGCTTCAACATTTACAGCACGTGTAGCAGTTTCGACTTTATCTGATATGTATTCAGGTGTGACAGCAGCAGCTGGCGCATTGAAAGGCCCATTACATGGTGGTGCTAACGAACAAGTTATGAAAATGTTAACTGAAATTGGCACTGTCGACAAAACTGATGATTACATTAAAGAAAAAATTGCAAACAAAGAAAAAATTATGGGCTTCGGACACAGAGTATATAAAAATGGTGACCCTAGAGCGAAGTACTTAAAAGAAATGAGTCGTCGTATTACAGATGAATCAGGTCAAAAAGAACTGTTTGAAATTTCTTTAAGAATTGCTGAAATTATGAAAGAAGAAAAAGGATTATTACCTAACGTTGACTTCTACAGTGCAACTGTATATCACAGCATGGGTATTGATCACGATTTATTCACACCAATCTTTGCAATTAGCCGTATGTCAGGTTGGACAGCTCATATTCTTGAACAATATAGAACAAATAGAATTATGAGACCAAGAGCTGAATATACTGGTGAACGTGATCGTAAATATGAACCAATTGAAAACCGTTAATTTAATTAATATAATATAACTAACAAATTTAGATGGAGGAATCATATAATGACAGCAGAAAAAATTACAACAAATCAAGGCGTTTTAAATGTTCCAAATAATCCAGTTATCCCATTTATTATTGGGGATGGAATTGGACCAGATATCTGGAATGCAGCAAGTAGAGTATTAGATGCAGCTGTAGAAAAAGCATATAATGGCGAAAAGAAAATCGAATGGAAAGAAGTATTAGCAGGTCAAAAAGCATTCGATGAAACTGGTGAATGGTTACCAAACGAAACTTTAGAAACGATTAAAGAATATTTAATCGCTATTAAAGGTCCATTAACTACACCAATTGGTGGCGGAATTCGTTCATTAAACGTTGCTTTACGTCAAGAGTTAGATTTATTCACTTGTCTACGTCCAGTACGTTGGTTTAAGGGTGTTCCTTCACCTGTTAAACGTCCTGAAGATACAGATATGGTTATCTTCCGTGAAAATACTGAAGATATTTATGCTGGTATTGAATTCCAAGAAGGCTCAGATGAAGCTAAAAAAGTTATAGACTTCTTACAAAATGAAATGGGTGCTAAAAATATCAGATTCCCTGAAACTTCAGGTATCGGTATTAAACCAGTTTCTAAAGAAGGTACTGAAAGATTAGTAAGAGCAGCAATTAACTATGCATTCGATAATAATCGTAGAAATGTTACATTAGTTCATAAAGGTAACATCATGAAATTCACTGAAGGTGCATTCAAAAAATGGGGTTACGATTTAGCTGAACGTGAATTCGGAGATCGCGTATTCACTTGGCAACAATATGATAAAATTGTTGAAGAAGAAGGTAAAGATGCAGCTAATAAAGCACAATCAGATGCAGAGGCTGAAGGTAAATTAATTATCAAAGACTCTATCGCTGATATCTTCTTACAACAAATTTTAACGCGTCCTGCTGAATTTGATGTAGTTGCTACAATGAACTTAAACGGTGACTACATTTCAGATGCATTAGCAGCTCAAGTTGGTGGTATTGGTATTGCACCTGGTGCAAACATTAACTACGAAACAGGACATGCAATTTTCGAAGCGACACACGGTACAGCTCCTAAATATGCTGGTTTAGATAAAGTTAACCCTTCATCAGTATTATTAAGTGGTGTATTAATGTTAGAACACTTAGGTTGGCAAGAAGCTGCTGACAAAGTAACTCAATCTGTTGAAGCTACAATTGCTTCTAAAGTAGTAACATATGACTTTGCTCGTTTAATGGATGGCGCAACTGAAGTTAAATCTTCAGAATTCGCTGATGAATTAATTAAAAATTTACCATAATAGATGTTATTTGAGGAAGGTTATTTAATAACCTTCCTTTTATTATAAGGAGATGAACAACATGGCAATAAAGAAAATTTCAATTATTGGAGCAGGATTTACTGGCGCTACAGCTGCATTTATAGCAGCTCAAAAAGAGTTAGGTGATATTGTACTTGTTGATATGCCTCAATCTGAAAACCCAACAAAAGGTAAAGCGTTAGATATTGCAGAAAGTGCACCGGTATTAGGCTTTGATTCAAAAGTAACGGGTACTGCTAATTATGAAGATACAAAAGATTCAGATGTCGTCATTATTACAGCGGGTATTGCAAGAAAGCCTGGGATGTCACGTGATGATTTAGTACAAACAAATCAAAATGTTATGAAATCCGTTACTAAAGAAATTGTTAAATATTCACCTAATTGCGTTATCTTAGTCTTAACAAACCCAGTTGATGCAATGACTTATACAGTATATAAAGAGTCAGGATTTCCGAAAGAGCGCGTGATTGGTCAATCTGGCGTATTAGATACTGCTAGATTTAGAACATTTGTTGCTGAAGCATTAGATCTTTCAGTTAAAGATGTAACAGGATTTGTATTAGGTGGTCATGGAGATACAATGGTTCCACTTATTAGATACTCAGCAGCTGGTGGTGTACCTTTAGAGAAGTTATTATCTGAAGAAAAAATTGCTGAAATTGTTGATAGAACAAGAAAAGGTGGAGCTGAGATTGTTAACTTACTAGGTAATGGTTCAGCATATTATGCACCTGGAGCAGCTTTAATTGAAATGACAGAAGCAATATTGAAAGATCAAAAGAGAGTATTACCTTCAATTGCTTATTTAGAAGGTGAATATGGTTATCAAGACATCTATTTAGGTGTTCCAACTGTATTAGGTGCTAATGGTATTGAAAAAGTCATTGAGTTAGACTTAACTGATGAAGAAAAGCAATTACTTGATGAATCTGCTCAATCTGTTGAAGCAGTAAAGAATATTTTACAATAAAATAACAGTTAAAAGACGCATTCTGCTTTGAATGCGTCTCTTTTATTTAGCTAGTGTTAACTTTTTGTAAAGTTCTCTAAATAACCATTATTTTTTAAATAATTTAAGTTATAATTATATTAAATCGCTTAAGGAGGACCTTGAATGTCACAAAAAGTATTGGTAGTAGACGATGAGCAATCTATCGTTACATTGCTTAAATATAATATAGAACAAGCTGGTTACCAAGTAATTGTAGCTTATGATGGAGTTCAAGCGTTAGAGAAAGTAAATGAAGAGAAACCAGATTTAGTAGTATTAGATGTAATGTTACCTGAGAAAGATGGAATTGAAGTTTGTAAAACGATTCGATCAGATAAAAACCAAGTTCCGATTCTTATGCTTACAGCTAAAGACGATGAATTTGATAGAGTATTAGGACTAGAATTAGGTGCAGATGATTATATGACTAAACCATTTTCACCTCGTGAAGTTGTAGCACGTGTTAAAGCTATATTAAGACGCGTTGGGCAAGTTGAAAATAAAAACTTAGATGATGATGAAGATATTATTCTAGGTGCAATTAGAATTAGACCTGACTTCTTTGAAGTGTATAGAAATGATGAGTTATTAGAATTAACACCAAAAGAATTCGAACTTTTACTTTACCTTATTGAGAGACAAGGTCGTGTGATAACTAGAGAACATATGTTGAATTCAGTTTGGAATTATGAATTTGCTGGAGACTCTAGAATAGTTGATGTGCACATCAGTCATTTGAGGGATAAACTTGAAGAAAATCCTAAGCAACCTCAATTCATTAAAACGGTGAGAGGTTTAGGCTATAAGTTAGAAAGACCAAAGAATAATGATTAAGTTCTATAATAAATTACTAATTATACTTACAACGGTTACTGTTGTAAGTTTTCTTATATTAGGGTTTTTCCTTCATAATTCTAGTTACGATTTAATTTCTAAACAACAGCAAAAATTATTAAAGACTGAATCCAAAAAAGTTTACGATATTGCAAAAAATAATCCTGAAAATCTTAAAGATATTTTAAGTGTCTTTGATCAAGATATTTTACTGCAAAAAGATGGACGTGTGTTATATCGTTCAAGTGAAAAGGATACAAACATATTTAATCAAAATAAAAAGCAAGCTATATCTGATGCAAATGCATTTGATGAATATTTTGCAGTTGATAAGTCAGAATCTGAAGTCATGTATGCAAGAACGTATGGAAATTATACAGTTGTTATAGCAAAACATACAGATACGATAGCGATTATTCAAAAAGATATTTGGAAATATTTATTGTTAGTCTTATGTTTTACATTACCTTTAATCTATTTTGTCGTTCGATATATTAACACTTCTTATATTCATCCAATTAAAGAAGTGACATATGCTACTAAATTATTGGCTTCTGGTAAATATCGTGTTAGAGTTCCGGAAAGTAATGTGAAAGAAACGAAAGAACTCTTTGTTAATACGAATGAACTTGCTAGAACATTAGATAATTTAAATAATGAACAGAAATTGCAACGTAATCGATTGGAAACGACTTTAGAGAATATTCCAAGTGCAATTTTAATGTTAGATAGAGAAGGTTATATTGTCATTGCAAACAAGACGTATCATGACTTATTTGATAGAAACAGTCATTCTGAAGGACAGTTATTTAAAGAAGCAATGCCTAATGTTGAGATTATACAGATGATGAACGAAGCTTTAAAATTAGAAAAACCTATGTTTGAACAAGTCGAAATGTATATTAATGATGTACATAATAAGTTCTTTGAAGTTTCAGTTATTCCAGTATTATCTCGAAAAAAACGAAATCTATTAGGTTTAGTTGTCGTTATGCATGATATAACGAAGTTGAAGAAATTAGAACATATGCGAAAAGATTTTGTGGCTAATGTATCTCATGAATTAAGAACACCAATTACATCAATAAAAGGATTTGCGGAAACATTATTAGATGGTGCTAAAAATAATCCTGAATCGTTAGATATGTTCTTAAATATCATGTTAGATGAATCTAATCGAATTCAATCACTTGTTCAAGATTTACTCGAGTTATCAAAAATTGAACAAAATAGCGAGATACCGAAAGAACTAATATCATTAACAGAAATTGGCGAACATTCGATTAATACAGTATCAAATGTTGCTTCTAAAAAAGACATTCACATTACAAATCATATCGATAAAGAAGTGTATGGATATGGTGACAAAGATAAATTAACACAGGTGTTGATTAATTTATTAACGAACGCCATAAGTTATTCACCGAAATCTAGTGAAGTTATTATAACGATTAAAGAAGTAGATGATGGTCAAATCATTTCTGTGAAAGATAATGGTATAGGTATATCTAAAGATGAACAAAAACGAATTTTTGAAAGATTTTATCGTGTAGATAAAGCGCGTAGTAGAGATTCAGGAGGAACAGGACTTGGTTTATCCATTACGAAACATATTGTTGAAGCACATAATGGACAAATTAAAGTTGAATCAGAAGTTGGAAAAGGATCTAACTTTATTGTGAAACTCTTTAATAAGTAATCTTCATATAATCTTTACAATTTATTCATATTGAATTAATCATGAACAGATAGAATAAACATAGACCCCTTCATTTTGATGATTATGCGAAATACATTGTGTATTTCGCTTTTTTTATTTATGCGAAACAATCTTATTATATTGTGAGATATGATAAAATATAATCAATATAAAGATGGAGGTATCTTATTGTGGAAAAATTGGTACTGATTGATGGTAATAGTTTATCATTTAGAGCATTTTTTGCTTTGCCTTTATTAACAAATAAAGCTGGCGTTTATACGAATGCTATATATGGTTTTACGATGATTTTAGATAAAATAATTAAAGAAGAAGAGCCAACTCATTTTATGGTTGCTTTTGATGCTGGAAAAACAACTTTCAGAAATAATATGTACAGTGAATATAAAGGTGGTCGTGAGAAGACGCCAGATGAATTAAGAAGCCAATTACCATATATCCGTCAACTTGTGGAAAGTTATCATATTAAACATTATGAATTAGAAAATTATGAAGCGGATGATATTATCGGTACATTATCTCGTGAAGCAGATGAGAAAAATATTAAGACAATCATCATTACGGGTGACCGAGATTTAACTCAGTTAGCAAGTGAAAATGTAACGATTTATTATACTAAAAAAGGTGTAACAGATATTGATCATTATACGCCTGAATTTATCGCTGAAAAATATGATGGTTTAGTACCTAATCAAATTATTGATATGAAAGGGCTTATGGGTGATAAGTCAGATAATATACCAGGTGTGCCTGGAATTGGTGAGAAGACAGCGATTAAATTACTGAAACAGTTTGAGACTGTAGAAGGTGTTTATGAAAATATTGATGAGTTAAAGAAATCAAAAATGAAAGAAAAATTAATAGATAACGAAGATAAAGCTAAGTTAAGTAAAGAACTTGCTACGATTAATCGTAAGTCTCCTATTGAAGTTACAATAGATGACTTGAAGCTTACAGATCAAAGTAATGACGAGAAGATAAAGTTATTTAAGACATTAGAATTCAAACAATTGCTTGATCAAATGGATGCAAGTGCTGAAGCAACAGATGACCGAGAGATTAAATACTCAACTAATATTGATGACTTTGATTTTGATAAGGTAACTGAAGCGGCAATTCATTTTGAAACGAACGAAGCTAATTATTTAAAAGCAGATATACTTGGATTTGCGATTCATGCAAATGGCGAAACATATGTTGTTTCTCCTGATATTTTAAAAGAACATAAAAAATTAAAACAATGGCTTGAAAATGATCAAGTAACATTTGCAACATATGATGCTAAAAAAACGATTATATTATGTAAAAGATTAGGTATTGAAATTAATGGTATTCAGTTCGATACAATGTTAGCGAGTTACATTTTAGATCCTTCTAGAACGATTGATGATGTATACTCAGTCGTATCAGAATTTGGCATTTATTATGTACCGAATGACGAAAGTATATATGGCAAAGGTAAAAAGTTGCACGTCCCAGAACAAGATATGCTTTTTGAAAGTATCGCTAAAAAGGTAACGGCAGTTTATGAAACAAAAGATAAAATGATTCAATTACTAGATGAAAAAGATCAATTGAGTTTACATGATGACTTAGAATTACCGTTAGCACGTGTATTAGCTGAAATGGAATATATCGGCATAACGGTTGATAAAGATACTTTAGTTGAAATGCAAGAAGACTTGAAAGTACGTATCGATAAATTGATTGAACAAATTCATCATCATGCCGGTTCGGAATTCAATATTAATTCACCAAAACAGTTAGGTGTCGTATTATTTGAAGATTTAAAACTACCAATTATTAAAAAGACAAAGACTGGATACTCAACTGCAGTTGATGTATTAGAACAATTACGTAATGAACATCCGATTATTGAAGACATATTAGTCTATAGACAGCTCGCTAAACTTCAATCTACTTATATTGAAGGATTGCAAAAAATGATTACGTCTGAAGGTAAGATTCATACGAGATTTAATCAAACATTAGCTCAAACGGGTCGTTTAAGTTCTGTAGATCCTAATCTACAAAACATACCTATAAGATTAGAAGAAGGTAGAAAAATTAGAAAAGCATTTAGACCAAGTAAAGAGAATCACGTTATATTTGCTGCTGACTATTCTCAAATTGAATTACGTGTATTAGCAGATATTACTGGTGACGAGCATATGAAAGAAGCCTTTACTGCTAATGAAGATATTCATACGACAACTGCAATGCGTGTGTTCAATGTCAGTAAAGACGAAGTAACTTCAAATATGAGAAGACAAGCAAAAGCAGTTAACTTTGGTATTGTGTATGGTATTAGTGACTATGGTTTAAGTCAAAGTTTAGGCATTACAAGAAAAGCTGCTAAGCAATTTATTGATGATTACTTAGATAGTTTCCCTAAAGTAAAAGAATACATGGATACAATCGTACAAGATGCTAAACAAAAAGGTTATGTAGAAACGCTACTTCACAGAAGAAGATATACACCAGACATCACAAATCGTAACTTTAATTTAAGAAGTTTTGCTGAGAGAACAGCTATGAATACACCAATTCAAGGTAGTGCGGCGGATATTATTAAATTAGCAATGGTACAATTTGCGAACAAAATGAAAGATAAAGATTTTAAAGCTAAATTATTATTACAAGTACACGATGAATTAATATTTGAAGTTCCAGAAGATGAATTAGAAGCATTCCAACCGTTTGTAGAAGACATCATGGATAATGCACTCGAGTTATCTGTACCATTAAGTGTAGAATCTAGTTCAGGACAAACATGGTATGATGCTAAATAATAAAAGGAAAGAAGATTATATATGCCAGAGTTACCAGAAGTAGAAAGTGTTAAAAAAGTGATTGAACCTAAAATTGTCGGTGCCACAATAAAAAATGTAACTTTTTCAGAAAAAGTTGAATTGGGCAAATCGACAGGTAAAGAAACAATTATAAAAGGTAGTTCATTAGCTGTATTCAAAGAACGTACTGAACAATACAAGATTATGAGTGTCTATCGTAGAAGTAAATATATTTTTATGGAAATAGATAACGGTGAAAATAGCAATGTTATCATGTGTCACTTTGGTATGACGGGGGCATTCTTTACAGTTCCAGATTTAAGTCATATTGAAGTTGATAACCATAGAAAGCATTGGCACGTTATTTTCGAATTAGATAACGGATTCCAACTTATTTACACAGATATTAGAAGGTTCGGTGAATTAAGAGCATTGGAAGATTTAAGTGAATATCCTTCAGTCTTAAAAATTGCACCAGAACCGTTTGTTGAAGAAGCGTACCAACATTACTTAAATAAAGTAATGTCAAATAAATTTATAAATAAACCAATTAAAGTCGCGATATTGGACCATACAGTTATATCAGGTTGCGGTAACATATATGCTTGTGAAGCTTTGTTAAGAGCAGGCGTTCTTCCGATGAGACCAGTGAAAGATTTAACTTCAAAAGAACGTAAAGCGGTCTTTGATGAAGTGGTTAACGTGTTACAAGAGGGTATCGATAACGGTGGTTCAAGTATATCTGATTACTACAATGCAGATGGTGAAAAAGGGACAATGCAAGAAAAGCATAGAATATATGGTAAAAAAGTGTGTGGCCAATGTGGCGGGCAAGTATTACAAAAAGTCATTGCTACAAGAAACACGCACTATTGTCCAAATTGTCAAAAGTAGGTGTGAAAATGGCGAAAGTAATAGGTTTAACTGGAGGTATTGCAACTGGAAAGTCTACAGTATCTCGTATTTTAAAAGATAAAGGATTTTGTATAGTAGATGCCGATGTAGCCAGTCGAAAAGCAGTCGAAAAAGGAAGCGTTGGTCTACAACAAGTTAAAGAAGTATTTGGAGAAGAAGCGATTGTAGATGGTGAAATGAATAGACAATATGTTGGATCTATTGTATTTAAAGATCAAACAATGCGAGAAAAACTAAACAATATTATTCACCCGATAGTAAGAACAATTATGGATGAAGAAAAAGAAGAAGCATTAAGTCATGGTAAAAATGTCATAATGGATATTCCGTTATTGTTTGAGAACAAATTGCAAAATACAGTCGATGAAACTTGGTTAGTTTATACAGATCAAGAAACTCAAATACAACGACTTAAAGAACGTAATCAGTTAAGTGATGAAGAAGCGGAAGCAAGAATACAATCACAAATACCAATAGATGAAAAGAAATCATTAGCTGATTATATAATTGATAACAATGGAAGTTTAGAGGATTTACATCAAAATATTGATGATTTACTTAATAGTAAGGCGTTAAATCATTAAAATTAAATAAGATTAAAATGAAAGTGGATGAATAGCATTTGTTATTCATCCACTTTTTTAATTTATTTTAGAAAAAGATAATAGAAAACGTTTTCAACAAACTTTTAATGTGATATACTAATTGCAATAAATAGTATATCACATTAAAAGGGGTTCTCGACTATGAAGAAAAATATCGCAATTAATGGTTTAGGAAGAATTGGAAGAATGGTCTTAAGAGGTGCACTTAAATCAAATGATTTAAATATTGTGGCTATTAATGCTTCATATCCACCAGAAACAATTGCTCATTTAATTAAATATGATTCTACACATGGCAAATTAGATGGAGAAATTAAAGCAGTTGAAGATGGCATCATTATTGATGGTCATAAAATTTTACTTGTATCTGAAAGAGATCCTAAATTATTACCGTGGGGAACTTTAGGAATTGATATTGTTATAGAAGCAACTGGTAAATTTAATCATGGAGATAAAGCAATCGCACATATTGACGCTGGTGCTAAGAAAGTTATTTTAACGGGGCCATCTAAAGGTGGACATGTTCAAACAATTGTTAGAGGTGTAAATGATGATGCGCTCGATTTAAATGATTTTGATATTGTGTCAAATGCATCTTGTACAACAAATTGTTTAAGCCCAGTAGCCAAAGTTTTAAATGATACATTTGGAATCGAAAATGGATTAATGACAACTGTACATGCATTTACGAATGACCAAAAGAACTTAGATAATCCTCATAAAGATTTGAGAAGAGCACGTTCTTGTACGGATAGTATCATTCCAACTTCAACAGGTGCAGCAAAAGCATTGTCACTTGTATTACCTGAATTAGAAGGGAAAATGCATGGAATGGCATTAAGAGTACCAACTTCTAATGTTTCTCTTGTTGATTTAGTTGTCGATTTAAAACAAAATGTAACAGTTGAAGAAGTGAATGAAGCATTACGTCAAGCTAGTAATGGACCATTAAAAGGGATAATGGATATTAATGATGAGCCACTTGTTTCAATTGATTTCAAAACGAATCCACATTCAGCAATCGTTGACGAACAATCTACAATGGTCATTGCAGATAATAAAGTGAAAGTACTGGCTTGGTATGATAATGAATGGGGCTACTCAATGAGAGTTGTTGAACTAGCAGAACAAATTGCTCAAATACTTTCAGAAGTGAGAGAACAAAAAATTTCATAAGTGATATAAGTTACATTTAAAACGTAATGTGGTAAATTAAATACCGCATTACGTTTTTTATTTAATAATAATACTGTTAAGTATCTATAAGTGCATTTTGAAAAGTAGTGAGCGTTTAAAAAAATAACAAACTACTGTATAATCAACCTATGTAATAAGTATATGAGGGGTGAAACGAATGAGATGTCCAAACTGTAAATATGAAAATTCCAAAGTTGTAGACTCTAGACACGCGGATGATTTAGTAGCAATTAGAAGACGAAGAGAATGTGAATCATGTGGATTTCGTTTCACAACTTTTGAAAGAGTAGAGCTCACACCTTTAATCGTCGTAAAAAAAGACGGCGCAAGACAAACATTTAATAGAGATAAAATATTAAACGGTTTAGTACGTTCTTGTGAAAAAAGACCGGTTGCTTATCAAAAATTAGAAGAAATTACAAATCAAGTTGAAAAAGAATTAAGATCTGAAGGTAACACAGAAGTATCTTCAAATGATATTGGTGAAAAAGTTATGGAACATTTAATGGATGTCGATCAAGTATCTTATGTAAGATTTGCATCAGTATATAGAGAATTTAAAGATGTCGATCAATTATTAAAGTCTATGCAAGGCATATTGAAAGACCGAAAGTAAGGTGAGTATTAATGGCGGAATATTTTAGTGGTATCAAGCCAAGTGATGGCTTCTATGTTAAATCGAATTATAATTATACACATGTACATCAAGATATATTAGTTAGTTTATATACGCCATTAATTGGAACTGATGCAATTGGTGTTTATTTATATTTATCGCAATTTAATTATCATCATGAAACAGAAGCGTATAATCATTATACAATTATGAATGATTTAAGAATAAATTTATCTAGCTTTAGAGATGCTTTAGACTTGTTAGAAGGTATCGGCTTACTGAAGACGTATTTTAAGACGAATCAAGAAGCGCAATCATTTATTTATCAATTAGAGCAACCTGCTACAGCAGAGCAATTCTTTAATGATCCTTTATTATCTGTATTTCTATATCAACAAATTGGTAAGTCGAGATATATTAGATTAAAAAATAGATATAAAGATGACAGTGTGACGACTCAAGGCTTTCATGAAGTGACAAAGAGCTTTACTGATGTATTTAAAGTGCCAAAGTTGACGAATGTTGAACAACAAGATGATATCAATATTCGACCTGAATATAAAAGTAAAGGACTCGATTTGTCAGACGTTCAATTTGATTTTGAAATGTTAGAACTATTGTTGAGTAATCATTTGATTTCTAAAGAAATTTTAAATAAACAGACGAAAGAAGTCATCATACAAATTGCTACGTTATACGGTATTACACCGGTTGAAATGAAGTCTATTATCTTAAAATCCATTACAGAAAACCAAACGATTTCACTTCAAGATTTAAGAAAACATGCACGTACAATCTATCAAATAGAGCATGAAGGTGAATTGCCAACTTTAGATTTAAAAAATGAAAAACCTAAAGCAAATTCGCATTCTGAAAACAGCGAAGTGAACTCTTTGTTGTCATGGTTTGAATTGTTGGATACGACAAGTCCAATAGACGTGTTATCATCATTTACGCAATCTGAACCAACAATTGCACAAAAGAGAACTGTTGAAGATATTATTACACGCGAAAAATTACCGTATGGTGTAATTAACATCTTGTTAGAGTATGTAATGTTTAAAAATAATATGCAGTTACCGAAAGCATATATTGAAGAAATTGCTTCGAATTGGAAAAAACTTAAATTATCTTCAGCTGAAGAAGCCTATCATTATGTTAAAAATCTTGATAAACAAAAAGCTGAGAAGAAAAAAGAACGTAAAAATAATGCGAATAACCCTTATAAATTAAAATCAATTGAAAAGACACCAGAATGGTTATTAAAACAAAAATCTTCTGAATCAACTAAAGAAGAGAAACAAAATGATCATGAATCTGATGCTGCGTTTGAAAAAAGAAAACAAGCGCTTCAAAAAGAAATGGAAGCTTTTTGGAAAGAAGGTGATCAATAATGGAACCACTTGGACAACATTTGAAACAAAATAAAGATTTTCAAAAACGATTAGAAAAAATTAAAAAAGATACATTGTCTCATAAAGAGGTAAAGGCATTTTTAGAAGAACATCAATCTGAATTAACGAACGAAATGATTGATAGAGATTTAGATCAATTACAAGCATATAAAGATCAATCGAAATGTTGTGAGAAATGTGGGAGTTATGGCACTTGTATCAACTTTGTGAAAGGTCATGTACCTGAACTATACATTGAGAATGACCACATCAAAACAAGATACTTACCTTGTCCGAACAAAATCGAATACGATGAACAAAGGTTTGAATCAAGTTTAGTGACATCATTCCAAATGCCAGAAGAAACGTTGAAAGCGACGATTAAAGATATATACATCGAAAATGAGTCTAGAATGCAAATCATTAAGAAAGCTATGGATATCTGCAATAAAATCGTAGCAGGTGAAGAAGTTAAAGGGCTATATATTCATGGTCCATTCGGAACGGGGAAATCGTATATATTAGGAGCAATTTCAAATCAGTTAAAAGTCAAAAAGCAACCTTCTACAATTATATATTTACCTGAATTTATAAGAGTACTTAAAAATGGATTTAATGATGGTTCGTTCAGTAGTCGATTCGAAGCGGCTCGTGAAGCTAAAGTATTGATGTTAGATGATATTGGTGCAGAAGAACTGACGCCATGGGTTCGTGATGAAATATTGGGTCCATTATTGCATTATAGAATGGTCCATAAATTACCGACATTCTTTAGTTCAAATTTTAACTTTGATGAATTAGAATTTCATTTGAGCAAAACACGACAAGGTTCAGAAATAACAAAAGCTAGTCGAATAATGGAACGTATTAAAACAATCTCTGAACCATATGAGCTAGATGGTAAAAACTATCGCGCTTAATTTTAGCTTGATATTTTACAGTAGAGTTGTATAATTGAATTATCTTAAATGAATATACAAATTTAGAGGACATGACGTCTATAAAGCATTAACAGAGAGTCTCATTGAGCTGGAATTGAGATAATGCAATATAAATGGTTACTCCCTCAATACATGATGTGTTAATCCACATTCGGCTCAAGACCGTTATCTTATGTAGAGTTATCGTACTTATATGTGAAGTGCGTTAATGAGGGTGGTACCGCGAGAGATTTCGTCCCTTTGGATGAGGTCTCTTTTTTGTGTTCTTTAATAAAAAAGAGGAGGAAGTCGTTATGAGTGAGATAAATATTAAGTTTCCGGATGGTAATGTGAAAGGGTTTGAACAAGGCACAACTACTGAAGAAATCGCTCAATCTATTAGCCCAGGTTTAAGAAAGAAAGCTGTGGCTGGTAAATTTAATGGTCAGTTAGTAGATTTAACAAGAACTTTAGAAAATGATGGGGAAATTGAAATCGTTACACCTGGAAGCGACGAAGCTTTAGAAGTGTTAAGACATTCAACTGCACATTTAATGGCACAAGCTTTACAAAGATTATACGGAGATGTGAAGTTTGGTGTAGGTCCTGTAATCGAAGGTGGTTTCTACTACGACGTAGATACAGAACATAAAATTTCTAGTGACGACTTTGAAACTATCGAAAAAGAAATGAAACAAATTGTGAATGAAAACTTTAAAATTGAACGTAAAGTTGTAAGTCGCGATGAAGCAAAAGCATTCTTTAAAAATGATGAGTATAAATTAGAGTTGATCGATGCTATTCCTGAAGACGAAAATGTAACACTTTATTCTCAAGGTGAATTTACAGATTTATGTCGAGGCGTACATGTTCCTTCAACTTCAAAAATTAAAGAATTTAAATTGTTATCTACTGCAGGTGCTTATTGGAGAGGTGACTCAAACAATAAGATGTTGCAACGTATTTATGGAACAGCATTCTTTGATAAAAAAGAATTAAAAGCTTACTTGAAAGTATTAGAAGAAAGAAAAGAACGTGATCACCGTAAAATCGGTAGAGAACTAGAATTATTTACTACTAATCAAGATGTTGGTGCTGGATTACCTTTATGGTTACCAAATGGTGCAACAATTAGACGTGAATTAGAACGTTATATTGTAGATAAAGAAGTTGCAATGGGTTATGACCACGTGTATACACCAATTATGGCTAATGTAGATTTCTACAAGAGATCTGGACATTGGGATCACTATCACGAAGATATGTTCCCTCCAATGGATTTAGGTAATGAAGAACTTGTGCTTAGACCTATGAACTGTCCACATCACATGATGATTTATAAAAATAGTCGTCATTCATATAGAGAGTTACCAATTCGTATAGCTGAATTAGGTATGATGCATAGATATGAAGCAAGCGGTGCAGTATCTGGTTTACAACGTGTTAGAGGTATGACTTTAAATGATGCACATATCTTTGTTCGTCCAGACCAAATTAAAGAAGAATTTAAACGCGTTGTTAACATGATACTTGATGTGTATAAAGATTTCGGTTTCGAGGATTATAAATTCAGATTAAGTTATCGTGATCCAGAAGATAAAGAAAAATACTTTGACGATGACGAAATGTGGAATAAAGCACAAGCGGTTCTTAAAGAAGTAATCGATGAAATGGCTTTACCATATGAAGAAGCAATCGGTGAAGCGGCGTTCTATGGTCCTAAATTAGACGTTCAAGTTAAAACAGCAATGGGTAAAGAAGAAACACTATCTACTGCTCAATTAGATTTCTTATTACCACAAAAATTTGATTTAACTTATATCGGTAATGATGGTGAAGAACATCGTCCAGTTGTTATTCATAGAGGCGTAATTTCTACTATGGAAAGATTTACTGCATTCTTAATAGAAGAAACTAAAGGTGCATTCCCACTTTGGTTAGCACCAAAACAAGTGGAAATTATACCTGTAAATGTTGACTTACATTACGATTATGCAAGAGCATTAAACGATGAATTAAAATCTCAAGGTGTACGTGTTCATATTGACGACCGTAACGAAAAAATGGGATATAAAATTCGTGAAGCTCAAATGAAAAAAATACCGTACCAAATCGTTGTCGGTGATAAAGAAGTAGAAAACCAAGAAGTAAATGTACGTCGATACGGATCAAAAGATTCAAAAACAGTTGAAAAAGACGAATTCATCTGGAATATTGTGGATGAAATTCGACTAAAAAAGTAATAGCCTATTGAAATTTCTAGAATCATCGGGTATAGTTTTAATAGTGAAATTTAATTAAATATTCCTCAGTAATGAGTTAGAGGTTGCGATGTTCAAGAGTAATTATTCAGAAGCGAAATGGCGCGTATGTTGAAATAATGAAAGGGTGCATCGCCGAAACGAATCATATCCATAATATGATTTGTTGGGTCAGTGTTTAATAGATACTGGACTGTCACACTAAGTGATGTGCTACCAATTTGTATGGAATGTTCATATATCGGTCGCATATCTCTTGAGATATGCGACTTTTTTAGTGGCTCGATTGTGGAATGGAGAAAGGAAATAGCAATGAATCAAGAAAAATCAACGAACAATATTCAAAGGAAACTCAAAGATAGACATATCTCTATGATAGCCATCGGTGGTTGTATTGGTACAGGTTTATTTATGACTTCTGGCGGAGCCATTAGAGATGCTGGACCGGGTGGTGCATTACTAGCATATGCAATAGTTGGCTTGATGGTCTTCTTCCTTATGACATCATTAGGAGAAATGGCGACTTATTTACCAGTCTCAGGTTCTTTTAGTACTTACGCAACTCGATTTGTCGATCCTTCACTAGGATTTGCATTGGGATGGAACTATTGGTTTAACTGGGTTATTACAGTTGCAGCTGATATTACAATTGCATCTCAAGTTGTGAGTTACTGGGAACCACTAGAAATCATTCCATCATGGTTATGGAGTGTCATTTTTATGGTTATCATATTTGGCCTTAATGCACTTTCAGTTAGAGTATACGGGGAAAGTGAATACTGGTTTGCATTTATTAAAGTAGCTACAGTAATTATTTTCATTGGTGTAGGTTTATTAACGATATTTGGTTTACTAGGTGGCGAATACTTAGGATTTGATAACTTTGTAGCAGGTGATGCACCATTCTTAGGTGACTCGAACGTTAATACATTCTTACTTGTATTAGGTGTATTCTTAGTTGCAGGATTCTCATTCCAAGGTACTGAGTTAATTGGTATTACAGCTGGAGAATCTGAAAATCCTGAAAGAGCAGTACCTAAAGCGATTAAACAAGTATTCTGGAGAATTTTATTATTTTACATTTTAGCAATCTTTGTAATTGGTATGATTATTCCTTATACAAATCCAAACTTAATGGGTGGAGACGAAATTGCGAAATCACCATTTACACTAGTATTTGAGAATGCCGGTTTAGCATTTGCTGCTTCATTTATGAATGCTGTTATTTTAACTTCAGTATTATCAGCAGGTAACTCTGGTATGTATGCTTCAGTTAGAATGCTATTCTCAATGAGTAAAGATAAATTAGCATCACCAGTATTTTCAAAAACAAATAAATCAGGTGTTCCATACACAGCATTATTTGCAACAGCAGTAGTTGTTATACTTATATTTGCAATTGAGCATTTAAGTGGTGGCGCATACGAATATATTATCGCTGCTTCAGGTATGACAGGCTTTATTGCATGGTTAGGAATCGCAATCAGCCATTATAGATTTAGAAGAGCATTTGATCTACAAGATTATGATAAGACTAAATTAAAATATAAAGCTAAATGGTTCCCATTTGGTCCATTGTTCGCATTTGCTTTATGTGCGATTGTAATCGTAGGACAAGATGTTGATTTCATCCAAACTGGTGAATTCGAACCAAGAAGATTCTTTATTACTTATATGGGTATTCCTGTATTTTTAGCGTTTTATATTTTCCATAAACTAAAATATAGAACTAAAATGATTCCACTTGATAAAGTTGACTTAAGTCAAGATGTGGATATGAAAGAATTTGAAAAGAATATTAAATAAACATTGACATAAGGGTTTATAATTGGTAAGATAAGTTTTGTTGAATACGAAACGGACCAAGTAGAAGCATACCCGCTTCTCACCTGTAGTGACGCGTAAAGCAGTTAGCAGGTACAATAAACCTTTAAAGTTTATGGATGAGAACGGGTGCATTATGCATTCGTTCTTTTTTTCTTGGACGACTTCGTAAAATTCTAGGAGGTGTCAACCATAGCTAAAGATCAGACTCAAGTTAACGACAAAATTCGTGCAAAAGAACTTCGCCTAATTGGCCAAGATGGTGAGCAAATTGGTGTTAAATCTAAATATGAAGCCCTTGAAATGGCTGAACGAGTAGATTTAGACGTTGTAATCGTAGCGCCTAATGCTAAACCACCTGTTGCAAGAATTATGGATTACGGTAAATACAAATTCGAACAGCAGAAGAAAGAAAAAGAAATGCGTAAGAAACAAAAAGTAGTCAATGTTAAAGAAATTCGATTAAGTCCAACTATCGAAGAACATGACTTCGAAACTAAATTGAAACATGCTCAAAAATTCTTATCTAAAGAAGATAAAGTTAAAGTATCGATTAGATTTAGAGGTCGCGCGATCACGCATAAAGAAATTGGTCAACGTGTGTTAGAACGCTTTGCAGAATCTTGTAAAGACATAGCAACAGTTGAACAAAGACCTAAAATGGAAGGGCGTTCAATGTTCTTAATGTTAGCGCCAATTTCAAACGACAAATAAACCGAAATTATAGGAGGAAATCTCAATGCCTAAAATGAAAACTCATCGTGGAGCAGCAAAACGTGTTAAAAGAACTGGTTCAGGTCAATTAAAACGTTCTAGAGCGTTCACTTCACACTTATTCGCAAACAAATCTACAAAAGCAAAACGTAAATTGCGTAAAGCTTCATTAGTTTCTAAATCAGATACTAAACGAGTTAAACAAATGTTAACGTACGTAAAATAATAAACATAGCGGACTAATGGTCCATTTTAAGGAGGAATTATCATGCCACGTGTTAAAGGTGGAACAGTGACGAGAGCTCGTCGTAAAAAAGTTTTAAAATTATCTAAAGGTTACTTTGGTTCAAAACATACATTATATAAAGTTGCTAAGCAACAAGTTATGAAATCTGGTAACTACGCTTACCGTGACCGTCGTCAGAAAAAACGTGAATTCCGTAAATTATGGATTGCACGTATTAATGCGGCAGCTCGTCAAAACGACATCAGCTATAGCCGTTTAATGAATGGTCTTAAAGTAGCTGGTATTGAAATTAACCGTAAAATGCTTTCTGAAATCGCTATTTCAGACGAAAAAGCATTTGCTGAATTAGCTACTAAAGCTAAAGACGCTTTAGCTAAATAATTGCATTTCATTGTTGTATAAGCTGTCAATAAAGTTATTAACTTTATTGATGGCTTTTTTTATGAAATAATATAGTAGAAAGTGCGTCTTCTTTACGCTTCAAATTCGCTTTGATAAAATAGTGTAGAAATAAGAATAAGGAGTCTATTATGTCTAAATTTGATGAAATGATTACAGTAGTACCACGTAAATTAATATTTAAAGACGAAGCTTATCAATTTGATGGGTTTAAATCTATTCAAGATGAAGAAACTAAATATATTTATGAAACAATTAGTCAATTTGAAACAAAACGTCGTGGCGATATGGAAGAAGATCCTTCATATAAACAACTTATTTCATATTGTATATTAGAAAATGAGGACGACGAAGTACTTGTGTATGAAAGATTAACTGGTGGTGGCGAAAGCCGATTACATGGTTTAAGTTCAATAGGAGTAGGCGGTCATATGAATGATGTCCCTGAAGCTGTAACAGTTGAAGAGGTAATCAGAGAGAATGCTGCTAGAGAACTTGAAGAAGAAGTTGGTTTAAACAAACAAGATGTAGCTAACATGGAGTTAATTGGATTTATAAATGATGATCAAGATGAAGTAGGTAAAGTTCATATTGGTGTTGTTTTTAAATTAAAAGTTAATAAATCTAGCGTTGAAGCAGTTGAAACAGACACTTTAAAAATTAAGTGGGCTGATCAAACAGAATTGTTGAATCATAAGAATTATGAAACATGGAGTAGTCTAATTATAGATGGTATATACAGAAGAGGTGAGTAACCTTGAGTGAAATTATTCCATTTCCAAAATTAAAAAAACAACTGGTTAACAATATTAATCTTGCGATTCGAAATGAACAATTTGATGAAGCGTATGAATTGTTTGAAACGTATGAGCAACATTTTGAGATGGATGATGACCTATCAATAAAGAAATGTGAAGTCTTAAAATCTTGCCGTTACTATCTTGAATTGCGAGAAGAAGCGAGTATATTGCTCAATCAAGGTCATCCATTCTATGACAAAATAGTTATTTATTTTGTAGAAAGTTTATACTTTCTAGAACAATATCAAACGGTAGTTGAAATTATTAATCAAATTAAAGATGAAAATATCGAACATGCTACGAGAATGGTATTGCTACCTATACAAGATATGGCTAAAGAAAAGTTAAACCAAAGACAGTTGAAAGCTTCAGAGGTATTGAGAACATTTCAAGAAACACAATTTGAAGAACAAATTAATCTACTTATAGATTTAATTGATCATCACTTAGGTATATTTAATTTAACTTTAGCTCAAATTATTGAGAATGAAGTATTGCATCCTAATGTGCAAAGTTTAATATTAGAATATTTAAGATTAAGTGAATGGTCAGCTGAAGTTAAATTCAATAAAATAGATGAGAATATTACTGTTATACCGACTGAATTACCTGGTATAGAAAGAACAAATTTTACACAAAATATCATTCCTAAAGTAATTGATCAACTTGAAATTGATAGCCCAGCATCTATAGAGTTAGCTAAAAGTTTATTAAACCAACATGCCATTATTATGTATCCAATTACACTAAATGATATAAATGATGATGTTTTAGTTGCATGTTACTTGAAACTTTTATCAGAACGTTTTAATATAGACGCTAACTACGAAAGTGTGACTCAACAAGATTGGGACATATTCATTGAAGTCATTCAAAAATTGCAATGAATATAAACACTATAGTTGAAACATTAGAAAGCTATGTTATAATTAAAGAGTTGAAAATTTATAAAATTAGGATAATCACGGAGGTTTTTATTCATGACAGCAACATGGGAAAAGAAAGAAGGTAACCAAGGTTTATTAACTGTTACGGTTCCTAAAGAAGAAGTAGATAAAGGATTAGACAAAGCATTCAAAAAAGTTGTTAAACAAATTAATGTACCTGGTTTCCGTAAAGGTAAAATGCCAAGACCATTATTTGAACAAAGATTTGGTGTTGAATCATTATACCAAGATGCTTTAGATTTCATTTTACCTGAAGCATATGGTAATGCAGTAGAAGAGGCAGAAATCAACCCAGTTGATCGTCCAGAAATCGACGTTACACAAATGGAAAAAGGTAAAGAACTTATCTTTGAAGCAACTGTAACTGTTGAACCAGAAGTTGAATTAGGAGACTATAAAGGTCTTTCAATCGAGAAACAAGATCGTGAAGTAACTGACGAAGAATTCAATCAAGCAATTGAAGATGCAGTAAGCCGTCAAGCTGAATTAACAGTTAAAGAAGGCGAAATCGCTGAAGGAGACGTTGTTAACATTAACTTTGATGGTTATGTTGATGGTGAAGCTTTCGAAGGTGGTCAAGCAGAAGGTTATGATCTTGAAATTGGTTCTGGATCATTCATCCCTGGATTTGAAGAACAATTAATCGGTCTTAAAGCTAACGATAGCAAAGATGTTGTTGTCACATTCCCAGAAGAATACCACGCTGAAGAATTAGCTGGTAAAGAAGCTACTTTCAAATGTGAAGTTAACGAAGTAAAATCTAAAGAAATTCCAGAATTAGATGACGAGTTAGCACAAGAACTTGATGAATCAGTTAGCACAGTTGATGAATATAAAGAAAAATTACGTAAAGACTTAGAAGAAGCTAAAGTTAATCAAGCAGAAGCAACTGAAAAAGAAGAAGCTATTACAAAAGCTACTGACAATGCAAAAGTTGATATTCCAGAAGCTATGATTAATACAGAATTAGATCGTATGATGCAAGAATTTGAACAACGTATTTCTCAACAAGGTTTAAACCTTGAGTTATACTATCAATTCTCAGGTCAATCAGAAGAAGAACTTAAAGCACAAATGAAAGAAGATGCTGAAAAACGCGTTAAAACTAATTTAACTTTAAGAGCTATTGCTGATGCAGAGAATATCGAAGTATCTGATGCAGATGTTGAAGCTGAATTCACTAAAATGAGCGAACAATTTGGATTATCTGTTGAAGATATTAAAGCAACATTAGGTAATAACGATATTTTAGTTAATGACCTTAAAATCCAAAAAGTTATCGATTTATTAGTAGCTGAATCAGCTGGAGAATAATAATTATTCGGTATTAAAGTAACTATAGTAGCAGAATATTTCTGCTACTATTCTTTTTTAGTCCGTTTAATTTGAAAAAGTAAAAAACATTTAGTATAGTCTAAAAAGAATAGGGGTGTAAAAATGTTTAAATTTAACGATGGTGAAGAAAACTTAAAATGTTCTTTTTGTGGTAAAGAACAGGATCAAGTTAAAAAACTTGTTGCTGGTAGTGGCGTATATATTTGTAATGAATGTATAGAATTATGTTCTGAAATTGTAGAGGAAGAATTAAAGTCACAAGAACCAGAACAGTTTACTGATGTTCCTACACCTAAAGAAATTATGGAACAATTAAATGATTATGTTATCGGTCAAGAAAATGCGAAAAAATCATTAGCTGTAGCTGTTTATAATCATTATAAACGTGTACAACAACCTTCTGAAAGCGAAGATGGTGTTGAATTACAGAAAAGTAATATTGCATTAATCGGACCTACTGGTAGTGGTAAAACATTGCTTGCACAAACGTTAGCTAAATCATTAAATGTACCATTTGCAATTGCAGATGCAACAAGTTTAACTGAAGCAGGTTACGTTGGTGAAGACGTTGAAAATATATTATTAAGATTAATCCAAGCAGCAGATTTCGATGTTGAAAGTGCTGAAAAAGGTATCATTTACGTGGATGAAATTGATAAGATTGCACGTAAATCAGAGAATACGTCAATTACACGTGATGTATCTGGTGAAGGTGTACAACAAGCGTTACTTAAGATCTTAGAAGGTACGACAGCAAGTGTACCGCCACAAGGTGGAAGAAAGCATCCAAACCAAGAGTTTATTCAAATAGATACAACAAATATTCTATTTATCCTTGGTGGTGCCTTTGATGGTATTGATGAAGTTATTAAACGTAGACTTGGTGAAAAAGTTATCGGCTTTAGTAGTTCAGGTGATGAAATTAGTGACGAAGAATCATTATTATCACAAATTAGACCAGAAGATTTACAGGCATATGGTTTAATTCCTGAATTTATTGGTAGAATTCCAATTGTAGCTAACCTTGAAACATTAGATGTTGATGCATTGAAAAATATTTTAACGCAACCTAAGAATGCGTTAGTTAAACAATATACTAAGATGCTTGAATTAGATGATGTTGAACTACAATTTGATGAACAAGCACTTACGGCTATTAGTGAATTAGCAATAGAACGTAAAACAGGTGCACGTGGACTTCGTTCAATTATTGAAGAAGCTTTAATCGATATTATGTTTGATATTCCATCTAGCTCTGATGTAAGTAAGGTAGTTATTACTGAAGATACAATTAGAGATCATAAATTACCAAACTTATATGATAGTGAAGGTAATTTAATCAATGATGAAAAAACATCAGCATAATCACATATGATTATAAAGGCTGAGACATGTTATTAACTGTCTCAGCCTTCTTTAATGTTTAAAAGTGATTTGATAGACCTATCGTTACTGTGTTTAAAATATAAGTAAGATAAGATATAATAAAAGAAACAAACTTGTAGGAGAAAACGATGAAAATTAATCCGAATAATGTAGATATTATAATCAGTGCAGTAGATCCAAAACAATATCCTGAGACTGGTTTGCCAGAAATAGCACTTAGCGGACGTTCAAATGTTGGGAAATCAACATTTATCAATACGTTAATTTCAAGAAAAAAAGTTGCAAGAACGTCATCGAAACCAGGTAAGACACAAACATTAAACTTCTTTAATATCGATGAGCAACTTATCTTTGTAGATGTGCCAGGTTATGGATATGCTAAAGTTAGTAAAAAACAAAGAGAACAGTTTGGTAAAATGATTGAGCAGTATTTAACAACTAGAGAAGCATTAAGATGTGTAATTCAATTAGTTGATATTAGACATAAACCGACTCAAGATGATGTGTTGATGTATAACTATCTGAAACATTTTGAAATACCAACTATAGTCATTGCGACTAAAGAGGATAAAATTCCTAAAGGTAAAGTACAAAAGCATTTAAAAATCATTAGACAAACCTTAGAATTAGATCCTGAAGATAAATTGATTAGTTACTCATCTTTAAACAAAGATAAGACAGACAATATTTGGGCATTATTGTCACAATTTATTTAAACAAATTACTCACATTTCTAGATTAGAAATGTTATAATTTAGACATTGGACATAAATTAATGGGGGCGTTAGAAGTGCATGTTGTTGTAGTAAGCGTAAACTATAAGACTGCAGATGTTGCAATGCGTGAAAAACTAGCTTTTAATGATCAAGAAATTGAGAATGCGCTTGTAACACTAAACAATCAAAAATCTATATTAGAATGTGTAATCTTATCGACTTGTAATAGAACTGAAGTATATGCTGTTGTAGATCAAATTCACACTGGTAAATATTATATTCAGTCATTTTTAGCAGATTGGTTTGATCAATCTTTAGATACAATTAAACAATATACAAATGTTTTAACTGAGAATGACGCAGTGGAACATTTATTCAGAGTAACTTCTGGATTAGACTCTATGGTTCTAGGAGAGACTCAAATTCTAGGTCAAATGAAAGACGCATTTCAAATTGCTCAAACAGAGGTTACAACCGGAACGATGTTTAACCGTCTGTTTAAACAAGCAATTACTTTAGCTAAACGTGCGCATCATGAGACTGATATTGCGTCAAATGCTGTTTCAGTTTCTTATGCAGCTGTTGAATTATCTAAAAAAGTTTTAGGTAAATTAGATAATAAGAAAGCATTAATCATTGGTGCAGGGGAAATGGCTGAGTTAGCTGTTGCGAATTTAAATGGTAGTGGCGTTAAAGACATCACTGTTTTAAACCGTACAGTAGCAAAAGCGGAATCTCTTGCGATGCAGTATAAAGGTGTAGCGAAAAGCATCAATGAATTACAATGTTCATTAATGGAAGCTGATATTGTGATCAGTTCTACTAGTGCGGAACATTATGTATTAACTAAAGATATGATGCGTGATGTAGAGCGTTTTAGAAGAAATAAGCCGTTAGTATTAATTGATATTGCGGTACCTAGAGATATAGACCCAGGTGTAAATGATTTAGATTCAATGTTTAATTATGACGTGGATGATTTAAACGGACTTGTTGATGCTAATTTAGCTGAACGTGAACAAGCAGCACGTGAAATTGAATTATTAATTGCTAAAGAAATTGATAAACACGATGAATGGGTAAATATGTTAGGTGTTGTGCCAATCATTACGGCATTAAGAGATAAAGCATCACATATACAACAAGATACAATGATGAGTGTTGAAAGAAAGCTTCCTGATATGACTGACAGAGAGCGTAAAGTTATTTCTAAACACATGAAGAGTATCGTCAATCAACTATTAAAAGATCCGATTACACAAGCAAAAGAATTATCAACGGACAAAAAATCAAAAGAAAAATTAGAATTATTCCAAGAAATCTTCAATATCTCAAGTGAAGTTGAGCGAATAAATGAAACTAAGAAAGAATTAAAACAAGATCAATTGTCTCCTAAAACAGTTGAATCTTAATACAAAATAATGGTGATGCTATGCAAGATGTAATTTCTGTACGTTTGCATGAAATAGTATTAATTATTTACATGATTTGTTTAGGGTGCTATTTTTATGACTTTATTCAAAAGAATTCTAAAGTTAGAAAGTTTGGGTATTATGCGCTAGGGATTGTTTGGATTTTTCAAACAATCTTTTTGTGCATGTATATTTTTACAACTAAACAATTCCCTGTACTTACAATTTTCGAAGGATTTTATTTTTATACATGGATGATTATCACTGTTTCATTAGTTTTAAATTATTTTAAATCCACAGATTTAACAGTCTTTATTATCAATTTGATTGGATTTGTATTTTTAGTTATTCATACATTTAGACCAGAACAGTATGACACAGAAAATACTGCTGCAAATATAATGAATGAATTACTTTTAATACATATTTCTTTAGCTATTTTAAGCTATGTTCTTTTTGCATTGAGTACATCACATGCAATTTTGTATTTGTTACAAAGAAAAAATTTAAAAGAGAAAAAATTTAATCAAAAGTTCTTTAGAATGGGCAGTATTGACCAATTAGAACAAAATGTATTTAGATTTACATTAGTAGGATTTTTAGTCTTATTAATTAGTTTAATACTTGGCATTCAATGGGGACTTATTATAATTGGTAGTGAAATATGGGTTGATAGTAAAGTAGTCGGTTCCTTAATTGTCTTACTACTTTATGGTATTTATTTATTTTTAAGAGTAAGAAAATCAATCAACACAAAAACGTTAGTTATAGCAAATATTATGATGTTTCTCGTGTGTATGATAAATTATTTGGTGGTCTCAAAATTTTCAGGATTTCATCAATGGTTTAACTAAACAATGGTGGAGGAAATTATGCGTAAAATTATTGTAGGTTCAAGAAAAAGTAAATTAGCTATGACGCAGAGTCAGCAATTTATAGATAAACTAAAAGAAAAACACCCAGATTTAGATATTGAAATTAAAGAAATCGTTACAAAAGGTGACAAAATTATTGATGTTCAATTATCTAAAGTTGGCGGTAAAGGATTATTCGTTAAGGAAATACAACAAGCATTATTCAATCATGAAATTGACTTTGCTATTCATTCCTTAAAAGATGTTCCAAGTGAATTACCTGGTGAATTAACATTAGGATGTATTCCAGAACGTGAAAATCCATTTGATGCATATATCGCAAATAACCATGTCAAACTTGCAGATTTGAAACCAGGTAGTATTGTTGGTACAAGTTCATTAAGACGTGGTGCACAATTATTAGCAAAATATCCTCATTTAGAAATTAAGTGGATTCGTGGAAATATTGATACACGCTTAAATAAATTAGAAACTGAAGACTTCGATGCGATTATACTTGCTGCAGCTGGATTAAAACGTATGGGCTGGAGTGATGATATCGTTACTGAATATTTACAAGAAGATACGATGGTACCTGCTATAGGGCAAGGTGCACTAGGTATCGAATGTCGAAGTGATGATCAAGAATTATTAGATATTCTTAAATCAGTTCATGATGAGAATGTTGAAACATGTGTAACGTGTGAAAGAACATTCTTAAATGAAATGGATGGTAGTTGTAAAGTGCCAATAGCTGGTTACGCAACACTTGAAAATGATGAAATTTCATTTACAGGTTTAATCATGTCTCCAGACGGTAAAGAAAGATATGAATCAACAATAAAAGGAACTGACCCTGTTGAAATAGGTAAACAAGTTTCTGAAGAACTAAAAGCACAAGGTGCATATGAAATCATTAAGAAATTGAACGAAGAAGCATAATAAGGAGTCGTTAACATGAAGCCAATCATTGTGGTTACAAGTACAAGAACTGTTCAACGTGAAGATGTCGAAATTCGTCATTATCCGTTCATTGATATTGTTCCTATCAAATTTGAACAATCTTGTTTAAAACCACACTATGATTGGCTTATTTTTACGTCTGTAAATGCGATCAAAATATTTGAACCATATTTAAATCAAATAGAAGTCGATCGTATAGCAGTTATCGGTACAAAAACAAAAAAAGTAGCAGATCAGTACAACATCCCAGTGGATTTAATGCCAGATTCATTTACTCAAGAAGGTTTATTACATGAATTTAAAGATCAGTTCACAAATCAATCTATATTAATCCCGTGTAGTAAACAAGCTAGAGATAAACTGGCGAAAGAACTTATGAAATGGGATAATCAAGTACAAGTTCTGCATCTTTATGAGCCTGTTACAAATATAGAAAATGTTAGAAAAGTACATGAACTGATACAACAGCAAGAAATAACGCATGTTACTTTTTCAAGTTCATCAGCTGTTTCTAGTTATTTTGATAACTATAATCGAATTCCGGGCTCAGTTGAAGTTTATGTAATTGGTGCGATAACAGAGCGAAAGTTAAATACATATCATCAACCTTCTAAAGTAGCAGAAGAATACACATTAGAAGGCATGATAAATACAATTTTGAAAGAGGTAAAATCATGAAATTTGATAGACATAGAAGACTTAGATCATCTCAAGTAATGAGAAATATGGTGAAAGAAACGTATGTTCATAAATCAGATTTAATATATCCGATTTTTGTAATTGAAGAAGATAATATTAAAAACGAAATATCTTCAATGCCAGGTATTTATCAATTAAGTTTAAACTTATTAGAACAAGAGCTTAAAGAAGCTTATGATTTAGGCATTAGAGGTGTTATGTTCTTTGGTATACCAAATGAGAAAGATGCTTGTGGAACAGGTGCTTTTATTGATGATGGTATTATACAAAAAGCAACACGATTATCTAAAAGTAAATTCCCAGATATGTTAGTTGTTGCGGATACATGTTTATGTGAATATACAGACCACGGACATTGCGGTGTAATAAACGAAGAAACAAAAGATGTAGATAACGATCAATCATTAGAATTACTTGTAAAAACAGCTGTATCACAAGCTAAAGCTGGGGCAGATATTATTGCGCCAAGTAATATGATGGACGGATTTGTCGCTGAAATTAGAGAGGGCTTAGATCAAGCCGGATTTATAAATATTCCTATTATGAGTTATGGTATTAAATACGCATCTAGTTTCTATGGTCCATTCAGAGAAGCAGCAGAAGGGGCACCTTCATTTGGTGATCGTAAGACTTATCAAATGGATCCAAGTAATCGATTAGAAGCATTCAGAGAATTAGAAAGTGATATTAAAGAAGGTTGCGACATGATGATTGTTAAACCAGCACTTAGCTATTTAGATATCATTAGAGATGTTCGTAATCGATCAGACTTACCAATTGTTGCATACAATGTAAGTGGAGAATACAGTATGACAAAAGCAGCTGCATTAAATGGCTGGATTGATGAAGAAAAAATCGTGATGGAACAAATGACGTCAATGAAACGTGCTGGAGCTGACATGATTATTACTTATTTTGCTAAAGATATTTGTAAATATTTAGACGGAGGAGACTACTAATATGAGATATGAACGTTCAATAAATGCCTATGGTGAAGCCGTAAATTTAATGCCAGGAGGCGTAAATAGTCCAGTACGTGCTTTTAAATCAGTAGATACACCACCGATTTTTATGGACCACGGACAAGGATCTAAAATTTATGATGTAGATGGTAATGAATACATTGATTATGTGTTAAGTTGGGGACCATTAATTCTAGGTCATACACATGAAAAAGTAAAAGCTGCATTACATGAAGCAGTTGATAAAGGAACTTCATTCGGTGCATCAACTGAACTTGAAAATAAAATGGCTAAACTTGTTATTGAACGTGTGCCATCTATTGAAATGGTAAGAATGGTTTCTTCAGGTACAGAAGCGACATTAGCTGCTTTACGTCTTGCTAGAGGATATACTGGCAGAAATAAGATATTGAAATTTGAAGGATGCTATCACGGTCATAGTGATTCATTATTGATTAAAGCAGGTTCTGGTGTTGCAACTTTAGGTTTACCAGATTCTCCTGGTGTACCAGAAGGCACAGCTAAAAATACTGTAACTGTACCATATAATGATATTGAAGCTGTAAAAGTTGCGTTTGAACACTTTGGTGAAGATATTGCAGGCGTTATAGTTGAACCAGTTGCTGGTAACATGGGCGTCGTGCCACCAGTTGAAGGCTTCTTAGAAGGTTTACGCGATATTACGAAAGAATATGGCTCATTACTTATTTTCGATGAAGTCATGACTGGATTTAGAGTTGGCTATAATTGTGCGCAAGGTTACTTTGGTGTAACACCTGATTTAACATGTTTAGGTAAAGTTATAGGTGGCGGACTACCAGTTGGAGCATTCGGTGGTAAGAGAGAAATTATGGAAGAAATAGCACCAGTCGGTAATGTATATCAAGCAGGTACACTTTCAGGTAACCCGTTAGCAATGACAAGTGGTTACGCAACACTAAGTGAATTAACTGAAGAAAGCTATCAATACTTTAATGAACTTGGAGATTTACTTGAAAAAGGTCTAAAAGAAGTGTTTGCGAAACATTCTGTTCCGATTACGGTTAATCGTGCAGGTTCAATGATCGGTTATTTCTTAAATGAAGGACCTGTAACTAACTTTGATGAAGCGAACTCATCAGATTTAGAACTATTCAGCAAAATGTATAGAGAAATGGCTCAAGAGGGCGTATTCTTACCACCTTCACAATTTGAAGGTACATTCCTATCTACTGCGCATACTAAAGAAGATATTGAAAAAACAATTCAAGCTTTTGATACAGCATTAGAAAGAATTACAAACGAATAAAACTTACCTCAAAATATAGAAACATAAATGATATAATCTTTTTGAGGTGTTAATCATGAATAGAAATAAATGGAACATTGTATTTGTATGCTTGTTAGCCATTATACTCGGTTTTGTGTTACAAAGTATTCACATGATATTACCTTGGATGTTTGGACCTATATTTGCGAGTTTAATATTGATTAAAGTATTAAAACGCACGATTAAATGGCCAGTATGGTTAGGTAATATCGGGTTATTGATATTAGGGATACAAATGGGCTCAACATTTACGCCTACTGTCCTTCATGATATTAAAGATGAATGGCTACAAATTATATTAATGTCAGTATTTATCTTAATACTTGCGTTAATTGTATCAATAGCGTTTAGAAAAATTGCAAATGTGACTTTCGAAACGGCATTGTTAAGTGCAATTCCAGGTGCTTTAAGTCAGATGGTTATTATGGCTGAAGAAAATAAAAAAGCAGATTTGTTAATTGTTACACTGACACAAACATCTCGAATCATGTTTGTCGTAATATTAGTTCCAATTATTTCATCCATTTATGGTAATGATGGTACCGCGTCAGGACAAATTGAAAAGGCACCATCTATATTCACAGCGTTAGATTTCACAGGTCTATTTGTGCTACTAATCGGTATCATCGCTTTATATTTTATATTCTATAAATTGAAAGTGCCTGTGCCACAATTACTTGCACCGATATTTGTATTATTAGTATGGAATTTATATACGGGACAAATCTTTTCATTGGATTATCCAATCATTGTCGTTGCACAAGTATTATTTGGTATAAGAATTGGTGTTCAAATATCAGATTTAATCAATAATTTAACGAGAAAAACGATATTTGCTATCGCATTTCAAAATGTATCACTGATTATTGGTGCATTTGTACTAGTTTTTGTATTTGAGTTATTTATAGACGACAATATAAACGACTTATTCTTAAGTGCAGCACCTGGTGGTATGGCTCAAATTATCGTTGTAGCATTAGAAACTGGTGGAGATGTTGCGATGATATCAAGTTATCATATATTTAGGATATTCTTTATTCTGTTGATCGTTGCACCGTTAATTAAAATATTCTTAACAGCTCGAGCTAGAAAATATGGAAATTAAATTGAATCAATATTGACTTATATGGATTCTGCTTATATTATTAAAGTAATCGAATATTTATCAAGGAAGAGTAAATCATTGATTAATGATAGAGAGTGCATGGTTGGTGTAAATGCATATTAATGATGATTGAAGGTAGCCTTAAATTGAACGTTAATTGAAACTAAGTAGGTTAATGCGTGTGCGAGCGATAATCGTTAGAGTGCAATATAAGTGATTATATTGAATTTAGGTGGTACCACGGTTTAACCCGTCCTATTTATTAGGACGGGTTTTTTATATTATAAAGGGAGTGATTTTAATGGAAATGGAACCTAAGTATAACCCTAAAAAGGTTGAAGAAGGCCGTTATCAATTTTGGTTAGATCATAATTATTTCAAGCCAGGTGAAAATAAAGAAAAGGAAACATATACAATTGTTATTCCACCACCAAACGTAACAGGGAAGTTGCATTTAGGTCATGCATGGGATACGACTTTGCAAGATATTTTAACAAGAATGAAGAGAATGCAAGGCTATGACACATTGTATTTACCAGGTATGGACCATGCAGGTATTGCGACTCAAGCTAAAGTTGAAGGTAAGTTAAGAGAACAAGGTTTAACAAGACATGATTTAGGAAGAGAAAAATTCCTTGAGCATGCTTGGTCATGGAAAGAAGAATATGCTGACTTTATTAGAGCTCAATGGGCTAAATTAGGTTTAGGATTAGACTATAGCCGTGAACGTTTTACGTTAGATGAAGGCTTATCTCAAGCAGTTAAGAAAGTATTTGTTGATATGTATAACAAAGGTCTTATCTATCGTGGTGAAAGAATTATTAACTGGGATCCACAAACTAAAACAGCTATTTCTGATATTGAAGTTATTCACGAAGATATTACAGGTCATTTCTATCATATTAAATATCCTTTTAAAGACGGAGAAGGCGCAATTGAAATTGCAACGACACGTCCTGAAACGATGTTAGGTGATACAGCAATCGTTGTTAACCCAAATGATGATCGTTACAAACATTTAATTGGTAAATCCGTTATCTTACCGATTATTGGCCGTGAATTACCGATTATTGGTGATGACTATGTTGATATTGAATTCGGTAGTGGTGCAATGAAAGTTACACCAGCTCATGACCCTAATGACTTCGAAATTGGTGAAAGACATCAACTTGAAAAAATCAATGTTATGAATGAAGACGGTACAATGAATGAGCTTGCTGGTAAATATAATGGTTTAGATCGTTTTGAATGCCGTAAACAATTAATCGAAGACCTAAAAGAAACTGGCGAATTAATCAAAATAGAAGAACATGTTCATTCTGTTGGTCACTCAGAAAGAAGTGGCGCAGTAGTAGAACCTTATTTATCTACACAATGGTTTGTTAAAATGGAACCATTAGCTAAACAAGCATTAGACAATCAAGATACAGATGGTCGTATTAATTTTGTACCAGAACGTTTTGAAGGAACATTCAATAGATGGATGGAAAACATTCGTGACTGGACAATTTCAAGACAATTATGGTGGGGTCATCAAATCCCAGCATGGTACCATAATGAAACAGGCGAAACTTACGTTGGTGAAGAACCTCCAGCAGATATCGAGAACTGGACTCAAGATGAAGATGTTCTAGATACATGGTTTAGTTCTGCATTATGGCCATTCTCAACATTAGGTTGGCCAGATGAAAACAATGAAGATTTCAAACGTTACTATCCAACTAATACGTTAGTAACAGGATATGATATTATATTCTTCTGGGTATCAAGAATGATTTTCCAAGGTCTAGAATTTACTGGTAAAAAGCCATTCAATGACGTTTTATTACATGGTTTAGTAAGAGCTGAAGATGGCCGTAAAATGAGTAAATCACTTGGTAACGGTGTTGACCCAATGGATGTAATTGATGAATATGGTGCAGATAGTTTAAGATACTTCTTAGCTACTGGTTCATCTCCAGGTCATGACTTACGCTATTCTACTGAAAAAGTTGAAGCGGTATGGAACTTTATCAATAAAATTTGGAATGCGTCTCGTTTCAGCATTATGAATATCGGTGAAGATTTCAAATTTGAAGATATAGATTTATCTGGTGAAAAATCAGTTGCAGATGAATGGATTCTTACACGTTTAAATGAAACAATTGCGAACGTTACGGATTTAAGTGATAAATATGAATTCGGTGAAGTTGGTCGTGTATTATATAACTTCATTTGGGATGAATTCTGTGATTGGTATATCGAAATGAGTAAAATACCAATGAATGGTGATGACGAAGCTAAAAAGCAAATGACACGTTCAGTATTGGCTTATACGTTAGATCAAACAATGCGTATGCTTCATCCATTAATGCCATTCGTAACAGAACATATTTGGCAAGCATTACCACATGAAGGTGAAACAATTATTCAAGCTTCATGGCCAGAAGTAAGACCAGAATTATCAAATGAAAATAGTAAAGTATCTATGCAACTATTAGTTGAAATCATTAAATCTGTAAGACAAGCACGTCGTGAAGTGAATACGCCAATGTCTAAAGAAGTACCAATTCACATTGAAGCTAAAGATGAAACAGTGAAAAAACAACTTTTAGACAATAAAGATTATTTAATGCGTTTCTGTAATCCAAGTGAGTTAGTAATTGATACGAAAGTTGATATACCAGAAAAAGCAATGACTGAAGTTGTATTTGGTGCGACAGTTGTATTACCTTTAGAAGGTTTAATTGACATGGATAAAGAAATAGAAAGACTTGAACAAGAACTTCAAAAATGGCAAAAAGAATTAGATCGTGTTAATAAAAAATTAAGCAATGAAAAATTCGTTGCAAATGCACCTGAAAAGATTATTAACGAAGAAAAAGATAAAAAAGTTAATTATCAAGAAAAATATGATGGTGTATTAGCAAGAATTGAACAACTGAAAGGCTAGGAAATCTTATGAATTATTTAGATAGTTTACACTGGATACATGAACGCACGAAGTTCGGTATTAAACCAGGCGTTAAAAGAATGAAGTGGATGCTCGACAAATTAGGTAATCCTGAAGAAAAGATTCAAGCAGTTCACGTAGTCGGTACAAATGGTAAAGGTTCAACTGTCAGTTATTTAAGAGAAGCCCTAGTAGCTAATAACTATGAAATCGGTACTTTCACATCGCCATTTATTGTCACTTTCAATGAAAGAATCAGTATTAATGGAACACCAATCACAGATGATGAATTGGTTGAGTTAGTTCAGATTGTTAAACCAATCTCTGAACGACTTGAATCTGAAACTGATTTAGGTCCAGCTACTGAATTTGAAATCATTACATTAATGATGTTTGTATATTTTGGTACAGTACATCCTGTAGACTTTGTTATCATCGAAGCGGGATTAGGTGCTTTAAATGATTCAACGAATGTATTTCAACCAATAATGACGGTGTTAACAAGTATTGGTTTAGATCATACGAATATTTTAGGCGATACGTATATGGATATTGCAAGAGAAAAAGCTGGTGTCATTAAACCAAGTGTTCCGCTTGTATATGCCATTAAGCCTAAAGATGCTTTACATTTCGTTAGAGAAGTAGTTGAGAAAAATTACAATAAAGGTCTAGAACTAGATCGCGATTTTCATGTACTGTCAGATGATACTGAATTTACGTATCGATATGGTAGTTATGAATTAGAAAACATTCAACTCAAAATGATAGGTCAACATCAGCATGAAAATGCTGCACTAGCGATTACAACGCTTATTGAAATGTATCAAAGAGGTATGATTCAATTAAACTTTAATACAATGATTGATGCGATAGAACATACAACATGGTCAGGTCGAATTGAAAAAGTTCAAGAAGAACCACTCATTTTAATAGACGGTGCCCATAATAGAGAAAGTATTGATGCGTTAGTAGATACATTAAAACAATACTATTCAGACAAAAAAATCGATGTATTATTTGCAGCAATAGATGGTAAGCCAATAGGGAAAATGATGAATAGCATAGAAGAAATAGCCAATAGATTTTATGTAACAACATTTGATTTTCCAAAAGCATTACCAATAGATGCAGTATACGATTATTTAGAGCACCACCATATTGAAAAAGTTCAAGACTATCCTCAATTTATTGAACAATACGACGGAGAATTACTCGTTGTAACAGGAAGTTTATACTTTATTAGTGAAGTAAGAAAATTATTTAAAGATTAATAAAAATGCCGGCAAATTCATCGACTTTGCCGGCATTTTTTTATGCATAGGTATGTTCTAATATTTTTTATGAAGAATTAATTATTGGATGTACTATCCTTATCTATTACAAAAT
Source organism: Mammaliicoccus sp. B-M6 (assembly GCF_022386965.1). NCBI lineage: Bacteria > Bacillati > Bacillota > Bacilli > Caryophanales > Staphylococcaceae > Mammaliicoccus > Mammaliicoccus sp. B-M6. The sequence continues at coordinate 119,114 of NZ_JAJNHJ010000001.1, read as the reverse complement.
TGTTATATATTTTATCATTAAATTCAATATCATGATAATTTTTTAATAAACGTTCTGTTTCATTAATTAATCGTGATAATTCTTCATCAGATAATATATTTAAAGATTTTAGGTCTTCAAGTTCGGTACCTTCATGTACTAAACTTAAAATTTCTTCCGAAACATTATTTTTTTTCAACTTATTCATTATGTAAGGTGTAAATAAAATATGCTCTGCATTTTCGATAGTTATGAGATTTAATCTAATTTGGTTAAATAGTCCATGCATTAGTCAATCTATATTTTAAATCATCTATCATATATCTCAATAACTTATATTTTTTAGGGTATTAAAACTTTATAAGAATTTTTAAAGTTAAACGATAGTATTAATAACGATTTTGTGACGTGCTGACGCCTGAGGGAATTGTATGAGTGAGAGACTACAGGCTCGAACCATACCCTAGGCAAGCATGCACGAACAAAATCGAAGATTTTTATATAATATTCAATATTTTCTGATAATAGTGTATGATGGTACTTATAAATAGGGGGGGATTAATTTGAAAGATATAGTTGGAAAATTTATAAGGTTCAAGAATCCTCATACATATGCTATATTGCTTTTCATTATTGCTATGAGTTGTTTACTGACTTATGTTATACCTTCTGGGGAATTTGACAGGAAGTCTGTTAATGACCGGGAAGAGGTTGTTTCGGGTACATATCATTTAGTAGATAGTGAACCTTCTGGCTTTTTAGAAATATTTAGATCAATACCTGAAGGATTAATCAGTGGTGCTGATATTATCTTTTACATATTTTTAGTTGGTGGTGCATTTGGCATTATTCATAAGACAGGTGCCATTACCAATGGCGTTAATGCCGCGATGAATAAGCTTGGTAAAAACGGTAAGTTAATGATTCCACTAACGATGTTCATTTTTTCATTGCTTGGTTTCTCTATAGGTTTAGCTGAAGAGACGATTATTTTTGTTCCAATCGGTATAGCGATTGCTAGAGCAGTCGGATATGATGCAATGACAGGTGCTGCAATGATTATCATGGGTGCTGCTGCTGGCTTTCTAGGCGGAATGCTCAACCCATTTACAGTTGGTGTTGCTCAACAGATTGCAGAAATTCCACTTTTTTCTGGATGGGAATTTAGAACAATTATTTATATTTGTGTATTAATTGTAGGTATTGCATACGTTATGTTTTACGCTCGAAAAGTTAAAAAGAATCCAAAGAAAAGTTTAGTATACGAGTTAGAGCAACAAGAAAAAGATCAAATCAAACCACAAGAAGAAATTGGTAGATTTACAAAGCGACAAATGTTTTGTTTAATTTTATTAGTCAGTGCAATATGTTTTAACGTATTTGGCATTTTTACATTTGGTTGGTCATTTAATGAAATGAGTGCCAATTTCTTACTAGTCGGATTATTGGCAGGTTTTATTGCTGGTCTAGGTTTTAACGGTACTTTCGATGCATTAATCGAGGGTATGCAGTCTATTTTATTTGGAGCATTAATTGTTGGCTTCGCTAAAGCAATCGTCGTTGTATTAGAAAATGGTAAAATTATCGACACAATTGTTTATTATTTAACAAATACAATTCAAGATTTACCAGCAAGTATTACGGTAGGGATGATGTTTATCATACAAATGGTCCTGAACTTCTTTATCCCATCTGGTTCTGGTCAAGCAATGACAACAATGCCGTTAATGGTGCCAATTTCTGATTTATTGAATATCAATAGACAAATGGCTGTACTTGCCTTCCAATATGGTGATGCAGTAAGTAATAGTATTTTCCCAACATCAGCTTCGTTAATGGGTGGATTAGCTGTAGCAGGTATTTCTTATACAACTTGGGTTAAATTTATTTGGAAGTTATTATTACTTTGGGTAGTTATATGTTTAGTTGGTATTTTTATCGCGTTAGCCCTAGGTTATTAAAATTTTAAAAATTATACAAAACTTGAAAAACACATGCTATTTTTAGATGTTTTTCAAGTTTTTTTAATGGATTTATAAAGCGTTTAAAAGTATTAGAACTATTTACTAACAAAATGCGATTATAAATATTGAGGTGTTATTTGGTATATTAATTAATATCAAAAAGGAGTTAAAAACATGTTCAAAATGTTTATATTCGGTGCAATCATTGCAAGTTATATGTATCAACTTACGGGTGTGAAGAAAGTGAACTTTCATTTGTTAACGAAGCGTTCTGTTTGTGAATCCTGTTTTACATCACTTAAACCGATAGATTTAATACCCATTGTAAGTTATGTAGCATTACGCGGTAAATGTCGTTATTGTAAGAAGGATATTCCAATAAGTTTATTAATTTGTGAAGTCCTTTTAGGCATACTATTTCTTATTCCCATTCTTTCAACAGTTCAACTAAATCCTCTTTTGTATTACTTCTTAATTATCTTTTTAATACCTTTATCTATTTATGATTTTCATCATTTTGTCATTCCGAATCATATGCTCATTATTATATTAGTATGTAGCATTTATTTATTTGAAATAACGCGAGAACAAATTTTTTACGCACTGTTTATCATATTAATTTTGCATACATTATATTTCATATCAAAGGGAGGGCTAGGTTATGGAGATATTAAATTATTTTCGTTACTAAGTTTAATTTTGACGATATCACATTTTATATTATGTTTTATGTTTACTTTTATATTTGCGGGTGTATTGATCACACTTTATGTATGTATCACACGAAATAAAATTCAAAAAGTACCACTCGTTCCTTTTATGACACTTGCAGTTATATTTGTACAATTATTCCAAATTCAACTTAATGATTATTTTTTAGGAGGCTACTATGGTTATTAAAATTAAAGATTTACAACATGAAGATAAACCGAGAGAAAGACTCAAATCATATGGTCCAGATAAATTAACAAATAGAGAACTATTGGCGATCATTATTAATTCAGGAAGCAAACAATACTCCAGTCTAGAATGTGCGAATAAAGTATTAAATTTAGTTGAAAATACTAGAGAGCTAAGACATTTAACGTTATCTGAATTGCTAAGTGTTAATGGCATTGGGGAATCTAGGGCAATTACAATTCTAGCAGTTATTGAATTAGCTAAAAGAATGCATAGCAATACTGTTCTCGACAAAGTAGAAATCAATGAACCACAAGATGTTGCAGATTATTTAATGGAAAAATTAAGATATTTAAAGCAAGAACACTTTGTCGCTTTATTATTAAATACAAAGAATCAAATTATACATGAACAATCGATTTTTATTGGATCGTTAAATATGGCAGTTGTTCATCCGAGAGATTTATTAAGAGAGGCAGTTAAGCATTCTGCCGCTTCAATTGTCATTGCACATAATCATCCAAGTGGTGATCCGACGCCATCATTAGAAGATATTAAAACAACAAAGCGAATTTTATATTGTTGTGATTTAATGGGTATCGATTTATTAGATCATATTATCATTGGTGATGGAGAATTTATTAGCATATTTGAAAATGACTATATCATGCGTGAAGACTTAGAAATTAATAATATAACTGAATGATTCAATGTTATAATGTAATTAAAAATGAGTAAGGAGTTTTTATTTTGCAAATCATAACGTTCATATTTGTCGTATTACCGTTACTATTTATCATTTCTTTATTTCAACGTAAGAAAAAGCGACCAATTGTTAGAAAAGACTATGGCATCACGTTGGTGTTAGGCATCATTGGTGTTTTCTTAGCATCCATTATTCTTACTTTAACAAAAGATGGTTCTGCACTTTCAATGAATTTAATACTTGGTTCAATTGTGGCAGGAATTGCTTGGGGTATTCTCGTTTCAATTACATTATTCATTTTAAACAAAATATTAAACAAATAAATAAAATTGTAAATTTTCGGATATTATATTGACAATAATTTTTGAAAAGGCTATCATTAATTTAAATTTATGAGAGAGGAGGTAGTGACTTATGAGAAACATCAGAAGAAGATTTTATAAACAAACAACATCATACATCACTACCCCTACGTTAAATATGAAGCATTAGGGAGTAGTATATTCACTTCCTTTAGAATGTATTTTAAGCACACGCTTTCTTTAAGGATGCGTGTGCTTTTTTGTGTTTAATGTTAGGGGTTAAGGGGGGACAACATGTTTCAAGCAATTAAAAAGTTAATGTGGTTTTTTAAAGATCATTGGAAGAGATATTCGATTGCAATTATTCTATTGCTAATTGCGAACGTTGTAGAAGTATTGCCACCATGGATAGTAGGGCAGACTATAGATAAGATAAGTGACCATTCTTTGACTGAACAAATATATCATCAATTAGTAATTATATTTATAATTGTATTAATTTTAGCTTATATCGTGAATTATATTTGGAGAACTCTAATCTTTTCAGGTTCTCAAATACTTGAATCAATTATGAGACGTAAACTGATGCAAAAATTTTTATCTATGAGTCCAACATTTTTTGAGAAAAATCGAACTGGAGATTTAATGGCGAAGTCTACAAACGATTTGAATCAAATTAGAAATACTGCAGGGATAGGGATTTTAACTTTAATCGATTCTACGACATTTATGGGAACGATTATATTAACGATGGGTATTACAGTGTCATGGAAACTTACTTTATGTGCACTGATTCCATTACCTTTACTAGCCATATTAGAAATTGAATTAGGTAAAAGAATCCATAAACGATATTTAATATCACAAAAATCATTTGGTGATATGAATGATAGTGTACTTGAATCTATTGAAGGTGTACGTGTCACAAGAGCGTATGTTCAAGAAGATAAACTCAACAAAGATTTTAAAAATATGACTGAAAGTGTCGTAGAAAAATTTATGAATGTTGAAAAGATGGATGCATTTTTTCAACCAATAACGATTATTATAACGGCTATGAGTCAAGTTATCGGAATAGGTTATGGAGCCTTTCTCGTTAACAGTGGAGAAATGACAATCGGTGGTCTGATTTCATTTACCGTATATTTAAATATGCTCGTATGGCCAATGTTTTCAGTTGGTATTTTGATAAATATTATGCAAAGAGGAAATGCGTCTATAGATCGTGTTGAAGAAACTTTAAATGAAGCGGAAACAGTAATTGATTTAGAAAATAAAGGCATACCTTCACATGATATAGGTATGAATTCCGTTGTATTTAAATATCCATCGAGCGAATCCATTAACTTAAACAACATCAATATCATACTAGGTAAAGGTGAAACTTTAGGTATTGTTGGTGCAACTGGTTCTGGTAAAACAACGTTAATCAAACAAATTTTGAAAGAATATCCTACTGGAGATGGAGAAATCGTACTTGGAGATACTAATATTAATCAAATTTCAAAAAGTGATTTAAGAAGTTTAATTGGTTATGTATCACAAGAAAATATATTATTCTCTAGATCTATTAGAGATAACATTAGATTTGGTAAATCGGATGCTACTGATAATGAAATCGAAGAAGCGATCAAATTAGCATATTTTGAAAAAGATATCGAACGTTTACCTCAAGGATTAGAAACATTAGTAGGAGAAAAAGGTATAGCTATTTCTGGAGGTCAAAAGCAAAGAATAGCGATTGCTAGAGCATTGATTATGGATCCTAAAATATTAATTTTAGATGATGCACTATCGGCTGTTGATGCAAAAACTGAAAAGAAAATTATACAAAACATACAAAAGTATAGACAAGGTAAAACAACCATTATTGCGACACATCGATTATCTGGTGTTAAACATGCAAATCAAATTGTTGTAATGGACCATGGTGAAATCACAGAGTCAGGAACGCATGACCAATTACTCCAATTGAATGGTTGGTATAAATCTCAATTTGAAAGACAACGGTTGAAGGAGGTGTATAGCAAGTGAGTATTATAAATCAACTCTTTCCATTTGTTAGCAAATATAAGAAAAGATTCATCATTGGAATTGTTATTTTAATTGGAGCAGTGGGGTTTGAATTATTAGGTCCATTGGTCGCGATGTATATTATTGATCATTATGTTAAAACATCTGCTTCACAAATTATACAATTACGACCAGTGCTACTATTATTGAGTTTGTTCTTTGTAGTGTCACTTATTCATGCAATATTAAGTTATTTTCAAACACTCGTTCTTCAACGTGCTGGCTCAGATGTTATTAAAGAGTTAAGAATTAAGCTCTTTGAACACGTTCAAAAGTTGCCGATAAAATACTTTGATAATTTACCAGCTGGAAAAGTAGTAGCTAGAATAACGAATGATACACAAATGATACTCGAACTATTCACTGTTATATTACCAAACTTTATTTCGGCTTTTATCACGATGATAGGTGTCATTATTGCGATATTCTTTATTAATATTAAAATTGGATTTGTCGCACTTATAACAATACCTTTCGTTATACTTTGGTTATTGTGGTACAAAAAAGTAACAGGTAAATACAACTATGTCATTCGAGAAAAAAACAGTGATATGAATGCACTTATCAATGAATCTATAAATGGTATGAATATCATTCAAGCATTTAAACAAGAAAAACAAATTATGAATGATTTCGATGAAATGAATCAAGCGTATTTAAACAATTATAAGAAAATTATACAATTTGATTCACTGACAGAACATAATTTGTTAAGTACGATTAGAAGTATTGTGTTTTTAATGTTGATTGTCGTATTTGGAACACAATTTCTAAATTCTTCAGTCGCAATTTCAGTCGGTACGTTATATATACTTGTAAATTATATAACAAGATTGTTTGATCCATTGTTTGGTGTATTAAATGTATTGGGGCAATTAGAACAAGCAAGAGTTTCTTGCGTAAGAGTATTTGAAATGATGAATGTATCTGAAGAAAAGATGCCAGAACTTAAAATTCAGCTGCCTGAAAAAATAGAAGGTCATGTTCATTTTAAGGATGTATCGTTTGCTTATAATGAAGGTGAATATGTATTGGAAAATATCAATTTAGAAGTCGAAAAAGGACAGACAATTGCGTTAGTTGGACATACAGGATCAGGGAAAAGTTCTATCATGAATTTACTATTCAGATTCTATGATCCTACTGATGGAACAATTGAAATTGATGATGTACCGACCATTAAGACTGATAAAAGAGATATGCGTAAACATATGGGCATTGTATTACAAGACCCATACTTATATACAGGGACTATTTTATCCAACATTACATTAGATGATCCTAAAGTAACACGAGAGAAAGGTGTTGAAAGTTTAAATGCAGTAGGTGGAGATAGAGTGTTAGAACACTTTAAAAAAGGTATTGATGAACCAGTTATTGAAAGAGGTCGTACATTAAGTTCTGGACAACGACAAATTATATCATTTGCGAGAGCACTTGCATTTGATCCGGAAATTTTGATTTTAGATGAAGCGACATCAAGTATTGATTCTGAAACGGAAGAAATTATACAAAAAGCAATGACTGTGTTGTCTAAAGGGCGAACATCATTTATTATTGCACACCGACTTTCAACAATTAAGAATGCTGATCAAATTATTGTTCTTGATAAAGGTCGCATCATTGAAAAAGGCAATCATGATGAGTTAATCAAGTTAGAAGGACAATATTACAAAATGTATCAAATGCAGTCTTTATCAGATTAATCATGCTAAACAAAAACAATGGCCTGGGATACATTATCCCAGGCCATTGTTTTATATTTTTTAAACTCATCATTGCGGTCACATAAAGTAAAGTACGCCTTGATATATGAAGTAAATAACTAAAGCGATGATTGCTAATTTTATTACTACTCTTAATAATCCAACGAAAAATCTAAAAAAGATAATTAAAAACAAGATAGCTAAAAATATATATATTAATTCCAAATTTATCACCTCTTGAATTCATTATAAAGAATAAACTCATTAAATACATCAGACTACAGAATGATTAAAGGTTTAGGTCTAAAGCCCGATGATGTTATTTGAGCAATTTTCGTATAATATAAATGAATGAGAGGTGTCTATAATTTTGAGATGGTTATTTAGATTAATTAGAAATTTATTAGCGTTATTAGCAATTGTCATTATCATTGTTATTGTATATAGAAACGTACCAGCATTGAGTGATTTAAACCCATTTGATAATAGTAATGAACAAACAACTGAAGAAATGGCTCCACAACATGCAAATGCAACTTATAAAATTGAAGATAATCCATTGTTACAAAATGTGCCATTAGGTCAAACTAAACAAGCATTTAATTGGATCAATAAAAGTGAATTCATGGATGTTTCAGGACTAGAACGTATGGGATATGACGACAACTATGTTGCTGGGCAAAGAGGAACAGAGTATATCTTGTATAAATTTGGTGAACCAAAGATGTATGTTTATCAAACAGAGCAAGATTTAATGAATGATTTAAGTGCTATGCACTCAAATATAGAATTATTACCTAAAACTGCATATTAAATTTTTATTTCGGCAGTCTCTTACTTTATTTAAAGTGCTGTGTAGGCTAAAATAGTAATATCATTATTAATGAGTCATTTGAAGATTAAGAGGTGTTTGGATTGTCGAATTTTTTTAAAAATAATAAAATAATGATTTTTCTAATTTCTATGGTTTTATTAATTGTAATTGTTGGTTATTCAGTGAGAGCACAATCTGCATCGCTTAGTGAACAATATGCGAGTGATACATCATCGTTTGGTGGAAGAATCGTATCTTATCCAGTTACTTTTGTTTCTGATTTCTTCTCTGGAATTTTCACTTCAGACGAAGACGTTGATAAACTAAAAGAAGAAGTAAAAAGTACAGATCAAATTAAAGCTGATAAAGCAAGATTAGAAAAAGAAAACAAAGCCTTAAAAAAAGAATTGGATATGAAGGATATTTCGCAATTCAATCCAATATCAGCTACTGTAATCGGTAGAAGTCCGGATCAATGGATGAATACAATCATTATTGATAAAGGGAAAAAGAGCGGCATGAAAGAAAATATGGCTGTCATTACGAGTGAAGGTCTAGTAGGTAGAATTAAAAAAGCAAACCAATTTTCTTCACAAGTTGAGTTAATATCTACAAGTGTTAAAACAAGTAAGCTTTCAGTAGATATACAGCAAGATGATGATAATATCTTTGGTATGATTAATCGATATGATGAAGATAAAGATTTACTAGTTATTAGTGATATCGATAATAAATACAGTATCAAAAAAGGCTCTAAAGTTGTAACGAATGGTTTAGGTGACCAACTTCCTAAAGGTATATTAGTAGGTAAAGTTGAGAAAGTAGAAAATGATGAATATGGATTATCTAAAGTCGCATATATTAAGACATCTACAAATATTAAAGATTTAAACCATGTATACGTTGCTAAACGTGATCCAGAAACGATACCTTCATCTGATGAAAGTGGTGAGGAATAATGAGATTTTACGTTATTCCTTTAATTGGTGTCTTATTATTTTACTTAGATTCATTATTAACACGTTTATCACCTTTAACTTTATTTAATGAGACATTTATAATCGTACCTCGATTAACATTTTTGTACTTACTCATAATTGCTGTATACAAAAATCCTAAAGTTGCTATTATTTTAGCAATCGTTACAGGTATTTTTACAGATATATATTATGGCGGTATTTACGGTGTCTATACATTTGGATATGCAATTTTTGTCATTATGATGGATAAATTATTTAAAGTATTTTATAGAGATATTTTGATGATGGTTATACTCTTAATATCTTCAGTTGTATTACTAGAAATATGGGTAATGGTTTTTTATGGATTTTTAGGCATTGCTTCTATCAATATAGGCAGTATTATTCTATTCAGATTAATTCCAACTGTCGTATTTAATTTGATATGTTTAATTATCATTTTCCCATTTGTATTAAAATTATTAGAAAGAAATACTAATTAATGAAAGATTATTGACATCAATAGCTGTAGGTGGTAATCTATTGAAGTTGAGTAGTTTTTAGCTACATACAACCGCTCGATCATAGGTCTTAAAGTACGTATGTCACCTATGAATGGCGTGACTTAAAAAATTAGGAGGTGCAAGTATGTTTGCTATAATTGAAACTGGCGGAAAGCAAGTTAAAGTAGAAGAAGGTCAAACAATTTGGGTTGAGAAATTAGACGTAAATGAAGGTGATTCATTCACATTTGACCAAGTATTATTTGTAGGTGGAGATTCAGTTAAAGTTGGATCACCTGTTGTTGAAGGTGCTTCAGTTACTGCAAAAGTTGAAAAACAAGGACGCGGTAAAAAAATCACTGTATTCAAATACAAAGCTAAGAAAAACTACAAACGTAAACAAGGTCATCGTCAACCTTACACTAAATTAACAATCGAAAAAATCAACGCATAATTTATGATTAATGTAGATGTTAGTTTGAATCAAGAAGGGCAAGTTACAGATATTGAAATGTCTGGACATGCTGATTCAGGTGAATACGGTAAAGACTTAGTCTGTGCCGGTGCTTCAGCAGTTGTCTTTGGTACAACAAATGCTATCATTGGATTAACTGATGAGTCGCCTGATATAGATTACAGTGACGACGGTGGATATTTTCATATACGTAGTGTAAACTTAGAAAATGAACAAGCGCAAATATTATTACAAGGCCTTATCGTTTCTTTGAAAACAATCGAAGAAGAATATGGGCAATATATTAAACTAAATTACAAGTGAGGTGTAACTCATGTTAAAATTAAACTTACAATTTTTCGCATCGAAAAAAGGGGTAGGTTCTACAAAGAACGGTCGTGACTCTGAATCAAAACGTTTAGGTGCTAAACGTGCTGACGGTCAATTCGTTACTGGTGGTTCTATTCTTTATCGTCAACGTGGAACTAAAGTTTTCGCTGGTGAAAACGTAGGTCGCGGTGGAGACGATACATTATTCGCTAAAATCGACGGCGTTGTTAAATTCGAACGTTTTGGTCGTGACAAAAAGAAAGTATCTGTATACGCAGCTGCTGAATAATCTTTATATTTAGATGAGGCTGGGACATGTATAATTGTCCCAGCCTCAATCATTATGTTGGCAGTTATTTATATAAGCATGAATATTGTGATTTATATATAAAGAAGGTATTCAGAAATGCAGTTTCTTTTTTTATTCATAATATTAAAATGTTATAATGAGTGTTATGAATAACGATAATAAAGGTGATGGAATGAATAATTTAGATGTGTATTTAAAGTCTAGACATGATTTTGTGAATCAGTTCCAATTGTTATATACATATAAACAGTTAGGAAAACATGAAGAGGTTGATTTATTAATTGATGAATTATACAAAAATCTCAAGCAAGAACAGTTGTTTTTAAATGCACCGTGTAGAAAATTTGTTCATAATGTATTTGAATACAAACTATCTTTGTCAGGCTCTAAATGGACATTTGAAATTGACAACTCAAATATCGATTATTATCAAAAAAACTTAGAAAGAACAGATAATACTTTAACAAATATATTTAATGATTTGAAGTATGTTGTGATTAACGATATGGATGAAAAAAATATTCACATTAGTCTTACAGTAGAAGAAGAATTTGTCACAATGCTTGTTTGGTTAAGTGCGACTAATCAGGATCTTAATCAAATTGAACAATCATTTTCTAAATATAACGTTGAAGTTTTATCAGAAAGTCAAAATCATATAGAATTAGAATTTTTTATTAACATAAAAGAAATAGAGGTGTAAACATGTTTATAGATCAGGTCAAAATATCGTTAAAAGCCGGTGATGGCGGTAACGGTTTAGTAGCTTTTCGTCGTGAAAAGTATGTTCCATTTGGTGGACCAGCAGGTGGCGACGGTGGTAAAGGTGCGTCAGTCGTATTTGAGGTAGATGAAGGTTTACGTACTTTATTAGACTTTAGATTCCAACGAAAATTTAAAGCTGATAAAGGTGAAAATGGACAAAGTAGTAATATGCACGGTCGTGGAGCAGACGACTTAGTATTAAAAGTACCACCTGGTACAATTATTAAAAATGCTGAAAATGAAGAGATTTTAGCTGACCTTGTTGAACATGGTCAACGCGCTACAGTTGCTAAAGGTGGCCGTGGTGGAAGAGGTAACTCAAGATTTGCTTCAGCAAGTAATCCGGCACCAGATTTCTGTGAAAATGGTGAACCTGGTGAAGAACTTGAAGTCATGTTAGAACTTAAACTTATGGCAGATGTAGGTTTAGTTGGTTATCCAAGCGTTGGTAAATCAACATTATTATCTATCGTTTCCAAAGCAAAACCAAAAATCGGTGCTTATCACTTTACGACAATTAAACCTAATTTAGGTGTTGTCCAAACAAATGATGGTAGAGGATTTGTAATGGCGGATTTACCAGGATTAATAGAAGGAGCTTCTGAAGGTGTTGGTTTAGGCCATCAATTCTTAAGACATATTGAACGTACAAGAGTAATTGTTCATATAATTGATATGAGTGGTATGGAAGGCAGAGACCCATATGAAGATTATGTTACAATTAATCAAGAATTAAAATCATATAATGAAAATCTTTCTAGAAGACCACAAATTGTTGTTGCGAATAAAATGGATTTACCAGATTCAGAAACACAATTAGAAATGTTTAAAGAACAACTTCAAGAAGATGTTAATATTATTCCTATTAGTACAGTTACACGTCATAATGTAGATAAACTACTATATCAAATTGCTGATTTATTAGATGAAACTGAAGGAATGGACTTCGATTCAGTCGAGGAAGAAACTGGCGTACATCGTGTTGTCTATAAACACGAGAAATCACGAGATCATTTTGTTATTACAAGAGATGACGATGGTGCCTATGTTGTATCAGGTAATTCGATTGAAAGATTATTCAAAATGACGGACTTTAATCGTGATGCAGCAGTTAGAAGATTTGCAAGACAAATGCGTTCAATGGGTATTGATGATGCCTTAAGAGAACGCGGTGCTTCAAATGGTGATATTGTAAGAATTTTAGGTGGAGAATTTGAATTTGTCGAATAGGGCGTGTTCCAATTGAAAAAATCAAATGAATCAACAAAAAGGTTTTATTTAATCAGAGAAGATGTTTTGCCAGAGTCAGTGCAAAAGACAATCAAAGTTAAAAATGCATTATTAAAAAATAATAATTTAACGATTTATGATGCAGTTAAAGAATTTAATTTATCTAGAAGTGCTTTTTATAAATATAAAGATACAATATTTCCAATTGATAGATTAGAAGAACAGACCAAAAATTTAACGTTAATTTTATATGTACAAGATGAAGTGGGGATGCTCGCAACTGTCTTGAATAAAATTGCTGAAGTTAAAGGTTCTGTACTTACCATACATCAAAGTCTACCAATAAAGGATAGAGCAACGATTACAATTTCTCTTAATGCTGCAAATATTGAGTTATCATTAGAAGAGTTAATGGATGCAATTAAAGAAAGTCCATATGTTGATGAAGTAGAAATTATTGGAATGAGTATGTAAAGGAAGTTGTCTAAATGTATGCATATATAAAAGGAATCGTTACACAATTATATCCTTCTCATATTGTAGTTGAGGCAAATGGTATAGGTTATGAAATTCAAACACCTAACTCATATCGTTTTCAATCTCAATTAGATAAAGAAACGCAAGTATATACACAATTAATTGTGCGTGAAGATGCCCAATTATTATATGGATTTGTGAATCTTGAAGAAAAGGATATGTTTTTAAGCTTAATTAAAGTGACAGGTATTGGACCGAAGTCAGCTTTAGCAATTTTAGCGACAAGCACGCCTAATGAAGTAGCAATTGCTATAGAAAATGAAAATGAATCATATTTAACAAAGTTTCCAGGTATCGGTAAAAAAACAGCAAGACAAATTATTCTTGATTTAAAAGGGAAATTAATCATCACAGAAGAATCTGAGTTATTCCCAGAAAGTAAAGATGCCGGTCAAGATGTATTAGAAGAAGCATTGTTAGCTTTAGAAGCATTAGGTTACTCTAAACGAGAAATTACAAAAGTTAAGAAGAACCTAGAAAAAGAATCATTTGATTCAGTAGATGCTTGTGTTAAAAGAGGTTTAGCATTACTTATTCAGTAAATGAGGTGATTTTTTGGATGAGCGATTAATGGATGAACATGGGCACGAAGATGATATCCAAAGTGAACTTTCATTAAGACCAGATACTTTAAATCAATATATTGGTCAAAACAATATAAAATCAAACTTAGATATATTTATTAAAGCTGCTAAGTTAAGAGAAGAACCTTTAGATCATTGTTTACTTTACGGTCCACCTGGTCTAGGTAAGACAACTTTAGCGCATATTATATCTAATGAGATGAATGTTAATTTACGAACTGCAAGCGGACCTTCTATTGAAAGACCCGGTGATTTAGCAGCCATACTTTCTGCGCTACAACCTGGAGATGTACTTTTCATAGATGAGATACACCGATTAAGCAGAGTTGTTGAAGAAGTGTTATACCCTGCTATGGAAGATTTCTTTTTAGATATCGTTGTTGGGAAAGGTGAAGAAGCTAGAAGTATTAGAATCGATTTGCCACCATTTACGCTAGTAGGTGCTACAACGCGTGTAGGGAGTCTTTCAGCACCTTTGAGAGATCGTTTCGGTGTGCATCTTAGATTAGAATATTATGATGATAATAGTTTACAAGAAATTATAAAGCGTACTGCTGAAGTATTTGAAGTAGACATTGATCAAAATAGCACGGTTGAATTATCTAAACGAAGTAGAGGGACACCTCGTATAGCAAATCGTTTGTTACGTAGAGTGCGTGATTTTGCTCAAGTAGAAGGTGACGAAGCTATTTCTATGGATATTACAAAGCATGCTTTAGACTTGTTGCAAGTAGATGAAGAAGGACTTGACCATATAGATTATAAAATTATGCACTGTATCCTGAATAATTATAAAGGTGGTCCAGTTGGATTAGATGCAATAGCAGCTACGATAGGTGAAGAACGTATAACACTTGAAGACGTTTATGAACCTTATCTTATCCAAAAAGGATTTATAGAAAGAACGCCAAGAGGTCGTCGTGCAACTGCATTAAGTTACGATCACTTCGACATTAAAAAGGATTAGGAAAGAGGCAAAGTTTGTGAATATTGAAGATTTCGATTTTGATTTACCTGAATCATTAATTGCACAAACACCACTGTTAGATAGAGAAAGCAGTAGGTTATTAAAATGTAATAAAGCAACAGGTGAATTGGAAGATTTAACGTTTAAAGAAGTTGTCAATCAACTTTCACCAGGTGACTGTTTAGTATTAAATGATACGAAAGTGATGCCAGCAAGATTGTTTGGTATCAAAGAAGAAACTGGTGCAAAAGTAGAAATGCTGATGTTAACGCAACAAGAAGATAACGAATGGGAAGTATTAATTAAACCAGCTAAACGTATTAGAGTTGGTCAATCTGTTTCATTTGGAGAAGGTAAAATCATTGCGACTTGTGTCAAAGAACTTGAACAAGGTGGACGCATTATGAAACTTTCATACGAAGGTATCTTACAAGAAAGATTAGATGAACTTGGTGAAATGCCTTTACCTCCATATATTAAAGAACGATTGGATGACCAAGATAGATATCAAACAGTTTATGCTAAAGCAGTTGGATCTGCAGCTGCGCCTACAGCAGGTTTACACTTCACTGAACATTTATTACAAGAAATTGCTGATAAAGGTGTACACATTGCTTTTATTACATTACACGTTGGTTTAGGTACATTTAGACCAGTCAGTGTAGATAATATAGATGATCATGAAATGCATTCAGAATATTACCAAATGACTGCTGAAACAGCTGATTTATTAAACCGTGTAAAAGCAAGTGGTCATAAAATAATATCTGTAGGTACAACGTCTACAAGAACACTAGAAACAATTCGTTCCAAAAATGACCAATTTGTTGAAGCAAGTGGTTGGACAGATATATTTATTTATCCGGGATATGAATTTAAAGCGATAGATGGATTGATTACTAATTTCCATTTACCAAAATCAACACTTATTATGTTGGTATCTGCATTATCAACTAGAGAACATATTTTAAATGCATATAAACATGCAGTTGAAGAAAAGTATAGATTCTTTAGTTTTGGCGATGCGATGATTTTAATATAGAAAAGGAGTAACAATATGCCTGCAGTAACATATGAGCACATTAAGACTTGTAAGCAATCAGGTGCAAGACTCGGGATTGTGCATACACCTCATGGTTCATTTGAGACGCCAATGTTCATGCCTGTTGGAACTAAAGCAACCGTTAAGACAATGAGCCCTGAAGAGCTTAAACAAATGGAAGCAAAAATTATACTTAGTAATACCTATCATTTGTGGTTACAACCTGGAAGTGATATCATTTCTAAAGTGGGTGGATTACATAAGTTTATGAATTGGGATGGACCTATACTTACCGATTCTGGTGGTTTTCAAGTATTCAGCTTAAGTGATATGAGAAAAATCGAAGAAGAAGGTGTACATTTTAGACATCATTTAAATGGTTCTAAATTGTTCTTAAGTCCTGAAAAAGCGATGCATATTCAAAATGATCTTGGTTCAGATATTATGATGGCGTTTGATGAATGTCCTCCAATGCCATCTGAATATGAATATGTAAAAAATTCAATTGAGAGAACATCAAGATGGGCGGAAAGATGTCTAGAAGCTCATCGTCGCCCTGAAGATCAAGCTTTATTTGGTATTATCCAAGGTGGAGAATATAAGGATCTTAGAGAGCAAAGTGCTAAAGACCTCGTTTCACTTGATTTTCCTGGCTATGCTATTGGTGGTTTGTCTGTTGGTGAACCTAAACCTGTCATGTACAGAATGGTTGAACATACAACACCATTAATGCCATTTAATAAACCAAGATATTTAATGGGAGTTGGTTCTCCAGACGCATTAATCGAATGTTCTATTAGGGGCATCGATATGTTTGATTGCGTATTACCTACACGTATAGCTAGAAATGGTACATGTATGACATCTCAAGGTAGAGTCGTTATAAAAAATGCTAAATATCAGCAAGATTTATCACCACTTGATCCAGAGTGTGATTGTTATACATGTAGAAACTATACTAAAGCATATTTGCGTCATCTGATTAAAGCAGATGAAACATTTGGAATTCGTCTTACTACATATCATAATTTGTATTTCTTATTAAAACTTATGGAGAACATTCGCCAAGCAATAAGAGAAGATCGATTACTTGATTTCAAAGATGAATTTTTCGAGCAGTATGGACTAAATGTAGATAACCCCAAAAACTTTTAAAGGAGATTGAATATGGAAGTATTAGTACAATTATTACCTATTATTTTAATTTTTGCGCTTGTTTGGTTCTTAATGATCAGACCACAACAAAAGCGTGCTAAAGAACATCGTGAATTATTAAACCGTTTAGAAGTTGGTCAAAAAGTAACTTCAATCGGCGGTATCAAAGGTACAGTTAGAGCAGTTGATGAGTCTATCGTTGTTGTTTCTGTAAACGATAAAGGACACGAAATTACATTTGAAAAACCAGCTATCAAACAAGTAGACCCTTCATAAAATAGTTTGCTTTTTTAGGAAATTGGTTTATTATTATGTATCATATTTGATGTTAAAAGACATGGTTATCCATGTCTTTTTTTCATTCATGAATGTTATGGCTATTCAACTATAGTTGATGTATGCTATAACATATATAGTGAATTAAATATATGTAAGAGGTGTTATCGTGAAAAAGCGGAGTAGAATTATAGCCTTTTTACTTCTTGCAGTGTTGGTTTTTAGTTTAATAGGATCAACAACAAAAGATATAACAAAGAATGTAAATTTAGGTCTAGACTTACAAGGTGGTTTTGAAGTATTATATCAAGTTAATCCTTTAGACAAAGGTGATAAGATTGATAATGATGCGGTTAAATCTACTGCAAAGACTTTAGAGTCACGTGTAAACGTATTGGGTGTTTCTGAGCCGAAAATTCAAGTTGAGGAAGGTAATCGTATTCGAGTTCAATTAGCTGGTATTAAAGACCAGAATGAAGCTCGAGAAGTGCTTTCTACACAAGCGAATTTAACAATCAGAGATGCAAAGGATAGAGTTTTACTATCTGGTAAAGATTTAGTTCAAGGTGGCGCTAAGCAAGGCTTTAAAGACAATACAAACGAAGTAGCCGTTACACTTAAGCTTAAAGATGCCAAAAAGTTCAAAGAAGTAACTGAAAAAGTTTCTAAAATGAATCCTAACTTAATGGTCATTTGGATGGACTATGAAAAAGGGGACAGTTACGAGAAAGAAGCTAAGAAAGAACAAGAAGGTAAAGAGCCGAAATATATTTCTGCAGCAACTGTAAGCCAACCAATCAACTCAGAAAATGTTGAAATCTCTGGTGGATTCAATGGTGAACAAGGTGTTAAAGAAGCAAAACAAATAGCAGATTTATTAAATTCAGGTTCACTACCTGTTAAATTAGATGAAGTGTATTCTACATCAGTAGGTGCGCAATTCGGTAAAGATGCATTAGATGAAACAGTACTTGCTTCTACAATAGGTGTAGGTATTATATTCTTATTCATGTTGATTTATTACCGATTACCTGGTGTTGTAGCTGTTATTACATTAAGTGCTTATGTTTACTTAACATTATTAGCATTTAACTTTATTTCAGGGGTATTAACATTGCCTGGACTTGCAGCCTTAGTTTTAGGTGTAGGTATGGCCGTTGATGCTAACATCATCATGTACGAACGGATAAAAGATGAATTGCGGATCGGAAGGACTTTACAACAAGCTTTCAAAAAAGGTTCAGGTTCTTCATTTATTACGATATTAGATGCTAACTTAACAACAATTTTAGCAGCGCTCGTATTATTTGTATTTGGTGAAAGTTCAGTAAAAGGTTTCGCAACAATGTTATTACTTGCGATTCTAATGAGTTTCGTAACGTCAGTATTCTTCACAAGAATATTATTAGGTTTATTAGTAAACTCAAATTACTTCAAGAAAAAATACAATTGGTTTGGTGTTTCTAAGAAAGATAGACATGATATTAGTGAAAGATTAGATGTTCATGATTTAAGAACAGTCTATGACAAAATTAATTTCGTAAAACTTGCTAAACCATTATTAACATTTAGTATTATTACAATTATCGTTGGTGCCATTATCGTATCGATATTCAGATTGAATTTAGGTATTGATTTCACAAGTGGTACACGTGTTGACTTACAATCTGATCAAGCTATCAAGACTGAACAAGTTTCTAAACAGTTTAAAGATATGGGATTAGATCCGTCACAAGTTACAACAAGTGGAACTGGAAACAAAATGGCAACTGTACAATTTAAAGATGCATTAAACAAATCTGAAATACAAAAAGTTAAATCTGACTTTGGTAAATCATTGGGTCATGATCCAAACGTAAGTACGGTTTCACCAGTTGTTGGTCAAGAGTTAGCTGGAAACGCATTAAAAGCAATGCTTTATGCAGCATTAGGAATTGTTTTATACGTATCCTTTAGATTTGAGTGGAGAATGGGTACTACCGCTGTACTTGCGTTATTACATGACGTATTTATGATTGTAGCAGTATTCAGTTTATTCAGACTCGAAGTGGATATTACATTCATTGCAGCAGTTCTAACGATAATTGGTTATTCAATTAATGACACAATCGTTACATTTGACCGCGTAAGGGAAAATTTACGTAAAGTGAAAGTGATAACGAAACCAGAAACAATTGATATGATCATTAACTCATCTATTAGACAAACGATGACAAGATCAATCAATACCGTATTAACAGTTGTTATAGTAGTTGTCGCATTATTAATACTTGGTTCATCAAGTATCTTCAACTTCTCATTAGCACTATTAATCGGTTTAGTATCCGGTGTGTTCTCATCAGTATTCGTCGCAGTACCTTTATGGGGTATCTTGAAAAAACGACAACTTAAAAAATCAGAAAATGGTAAATTAGTTGTATATACTGAGAAGAAATCTAACGATGAAAAAATATTAGTTTAATAAATCGCGTACCTGTCCTTATTAAAAGGGCAGGTACTTTTTTTGTTTTATTGTAAATGATAAAGATTTAGCTTAGCGGCATAGTAACAAAAGTCGGGGGAATTGTAACTAAGGAGGGCCATAGTAACAAAAGTCGTTGGAATTGTAAGTAAGGGGGCCTATAGTAACAAAAGTCCATAGAATTGTAACTATGGAACCCTATAATTACAAAATCCTGTCAAATTGTAACTAACAGCTGCCTTTTTATTCATACATACTCTTTAATTATGTTTTATTTGTTTAGTAGAGAAAGTATGATATTTCATGTATAATGTTTTGAGTAGAAATGAGGAGATTTGATATGACTAAAGCTTGTTATCAATGGAAAAAATCAGAGCTCAATCAAAATATTGATCCGCAAATCATAAAAAAATATAAAATTTCGCCACTTTTAGAAAAAACTTTAATTTCAAAAGCCTATACGTCTGAAGAACAAATTGAAAGTTTATTATCTAATGAAGTGTTATTCCACGATCCTATGTCATTAAGCGATATGGAAAAGGCAACTTCGAGAATACATAAAGCTATTGAAAATGATGAAAGAATATTAGTATATGGTGATTATGATGCAGATGGTGTTACATCTACAACGATTCTCGTCAAGACTTTAGAATCAATGGGCGCTATAGTAGGTTGGTATATTCCGAATAGATTTACTGAAGGATATGGACCGAGTGAGGCGGCGTTTAGAAATGCACATGATGAAGGTGTTTCTCTTATCATTACAGTGGATAATGGTATTCAAGGTCATCACGAAATTGATATTGCCAATGAACTTGGTATTGATGTGATTGTGACAGACCATCATGAATTTGGCGAAACAAAGCCTAATGCATATGCGATTGTTCACCCTATGCATCCTGATTTTAATTATCCGTTTAAATATTTAGCTGGTGTAGGTGTTTCATATAAACTTTCTAAAGCACTTAAAGCAGATATACCAGATGCGTTCTTAGGTTTAGTTGCTATCGGTACGATTGCCGACTTAGTGAGCTTAACGGATGAAAATAGATATATGGTTAAACAAGGGTTGCGTATATTAAATGAACAACCTTTACCAGGGATAAAAAGTTTATTATCCGTAGCTGATTTTACGGATGAAGTGAGTGAACAAACAGTTGGATTTATTATTGGACCTCGACTGAACGCAGTTGGTAGATTGGATGATGCTCGATTAGCTGGAGAATTGCTTATGAGCGATGATGACGATGAAGCGATGTTCTTAGCTGAGGAAGTCGACCAATTTAATACAGAACGTAAAGCAATTGTTGAAAATATTACGAATGAAGCTATGGAGCTAGCTGAAATTGAAATGCAACAAAATGCCCAATTTCTAATACTTGCAAAAGAAGATTGGAATGAAGGTGTATTAGGTATTGTGGCTTCAAGAATAGTCGAGAAGTATCATTTACCGACAATTGTATTAAATGTTGATATTGAGCAAAACCACGCTAAAGGTTCAGCAAGAAGCATTGAACAAGTTTCAATGTTTGAATTTCTAACAAACCATAGTGACTTGATTCGTAAATTTGGTGGTCACCATATGGCGGCTGGTATGACATTAGATATTGACGCGATTGAACCATTGAAGAAAGCTTTGAATGAAGATATGCACAACATAACAGAAGGTAAAAAATTATTACCACAGTTAATCGTTGATGCAGAAATAGAAACTTCAGATATTACGGTTGATAACATATTTGATTTAGAAAGATTAAGACCTTTTGGTACAGATTTATTAGCACCACTATTTTCAATTAGTAATGTTCCGGTTAAATCTGTTAAAGGTATCGGTCAAGGTAATAAACACCTTAAATTAACATTAACAGACAAAAATATTGCAGCTTTACATTGGAATGCTGGACATCTCATTCATGATATTTCTAATGACACGACAATCAATGTTGCAGGTAGTTTAAATGTTAATGAATGGAATGGACATCAATCACCACAAATTATTCTTAAAGATTTAGCGTTGAGTAATGACCATGCTATTTTTGATTATAGAAGTAAAAATAAACATGACTTGTTAAAAATTGATCAAGAAAATGCATTGTTTGTCATTAACCCATCATCAGAGAAAATAAATGAGCAATATATACATTATGGTGATGCGTATCCAAATGAAGTCGAAACGTGTGTGTTGAGAGATTTACCACAAGATTTAGAATCATTCAAACAAACTTTATCTAATATTACAGCCGAAAAATATTATTTAGTATTTAAAGGGCAAACAAATTCATACTTTGAGGGTATTCCTAGTGATGAAAAATTCAAGCAAGCTTATAAAGCTTTATATATGAATCAATCAACAAATATTCAAAATGATGGTATGAAATTATGTGAAGCATTAAAAATTAAACCTGATCAATTGAAATTCATTTTAAATTGCTTTTATGAGTTAAACTTTATTACAATGAATCGTGGTATAATTGAAATAAATAAAGATGCGGGAAAAAATGACATTCAAAACGCACCGTTATATCAAGCAAGAAAACAACAAATAGAAATAGAAAAGACATTGTTGTACAATGATAGCCAATCATTAATTAAGTGGATGCATTCATTGTTAAGTGATGTTGAGGAGGAAGTATAATGGATTTAAAACAATACGTTTCGGAAGTACAAGATTGGCCAAAACAAGGTGTTAACTTTAAAGATATTACGACAATTATGGATAATGGTGAAGCATACAAGTATGCCACTGACCAAATCGTACAATATGCTCAAGACAAACAAGTTGATGTTGTAGTAGGACCAGAAGCAAGAGGGTTTATTATTGGTTGTCCTGTGTCATATGCAATGGGTATTGGCTTTGCACCAGTACGTAAAGAAGGGAAATTACCACGTGAAGTAATTCGTTATGAATATGACCTTGAATATGGATCAAATGTGTTAACGATGCACAAAGATGCAATCAAACCAGGTCAACGTGTATTGATTACAGATGATTTATTAGCAACAGGTGGTACAATTGAAGCGGCAATTCACTTAGTAGAATCATTAGGTGGAATCGTAGTGGGTATCGCATTTTTAATTGAACTTAAATATTTAAACGGCATTGAAAAATTAAAAGGTTACGATGTTGTTTCGTTAATTTCATACGATGAATAAAATAGTCACTTTGTGGCTATTTTATTTTTAATTATTATAATTAACGGTGGCATATTACTATTGAAAATTGCTATAATAGTAATATTCAAGAGAATTTTATTTGATGAGGTGGTGTCCCTATGAATAAAGAATATCCATACAGTGCTGATGATGTTTTATATAAAGCTAAAAGTTACTTATCTGAAGACGCATATCGTTTAGTAGAAAAGAGTTATGATTTGGCTTTTAAAGCACATCAAGGACAAATTAGAAAAAATAATTTGCCATATATCATGCATCCTATTCAGGTAGCGGGTATTTTAACCGAAATGAAATTGGATGGTCCAACTATAGTTGCTGGATTCCTTCATGATGTAATTGAGGATACACCTTATACGTATGATGATTTGGTAGAAATGTTTAATGAAGAAGTAGCCATAATTGTAGATGGTGTTACAAAATTAAAAAAAGTTAAATATAAATCTAAAGAAACGCAACAAGCTGAAAATCATAGAAAATTATTTATAGCAATTGCCAAAGATGTCCGAGTTATATTAGTTAAATTAGCAGATAGATTACATAATGTTCGAACTTTAAAAGCGATGCCTAAAGAAAAACAAAAACGTATTGCTAAAGAAACGTTAGAAATCTATGCACCACTTGCGCATAGATTAGGTATCAATACAATTAAGTGGGAACTTGAAGACATCTCATTAAGATATATTGATAGTGTTCAATATTTTAGAATTGTTAATTTGATGAAAAAGAAAAGAAGCGAACGAGAAACGTATATCGCAAATGCTATTAAAGATATAGAGTCTGAAATGGAAGTTATGAATATTTCTGGCGATATAAGCGGTAGACCTAAACATATCTATAGTATTTATAGAAAAATGGTCAAACAGAAAAAGCAATTCGAACAAATTTTCGACTTACTTGCAATAAGAGTAATCGTCCCGTCAATCAAAGATTGTTATGCTGTGCTAGGTCTTGTCCATACATTATGGAAACCAATGCCTGGTCGATTTAAAGACTATATTGCTATGCCTAAACAGAATATGTATCAATCGTTGCATACTACAGTCGTTGGTCCAAATGGAGATCCGTTAGAGATACAGATCAGAACATTTGAAATGCATGAAATTGCAGAACATGGGGTTGCTGCACACTGGGCATATAAAGAAGGCAAAAATTTAAGCAATAAATCAGAAGAATATTTACAAAAAATGAGTTGGCTACAAGAAATAGCTGAAACTGACAATACTTCACCTGATGCAGAAGAATTTATGGAATCATTAAAATATGACCTTCAAAGTGATAAAGTGTATGTCTTTACACCTGAAAGTGATGTAGTTGAATTACCATATGGCGCAGTTCCAATTGATTTTGCTTACGCTGTTCACAGTGAAGTAGGTAATAAAATGATAGGTGCGAAAGTTAATGGCAAAATCGTTCCTATTGATTATAAGTTATCTACTGGTGATATTGTCGAGATTAGAACGAGTAAACATTCATATGGGCCAAGTCGAGACTGGTTAAAAATCGTTCGATCTTCAAGTGCGAAAAGTAAAATCCGCAGTTTCTTCAAGAAACAAGACCGCTCTGCCAATATTGAAAAAGGTAAATTCATGATTGAAGCGGAAATTAAAGAGCATGGCTACAATGTAGATGAAGTATTAAATGCTGAAAACATTAAACTTGTTAACGAAAAATATAATTTTTCAAATGAAGATGATTTATATGCTGCAGTTGGTTTTGGTGGTATAACTGCCTTACAAGCTGTTAACAGACTTACAGAAAAGCTTAGACTTGAACGTAAGAAACAATCGCTTAACCAAGTGCAAGAAGTCAATAAATCCATTCCTATTAAACAAGATATTAGAACAGATACTGGTGTCTATGTCGAAGGTTTAGATAACATGCTTATTAAACTTTCTAAATGTTGTAATCCAATACCTGGTGATGAAATCATTGGCTATATTACAAAAGGTCATGGCGTTAAAGTTCATCGTAAAGATTGCCCGAACATCGTTAACGAAAACGAACGATTAATCGATGTTGAATGGGTTAAAAATACAAATGAACAAAAAAATTATCAAGTAGACTTAGAAATTACGGGTTACGACAGAAATGGATTATTAAACGAAGTACTTCAAGTTGTGAATGCAATAAAAGTACAATTAGTAAAAGTTTCAGGTAAAGCTGATATAGATAAAAATGCTGTTATTAACATTAGCGTAATGGTTAAAAATGTGAATGACGTATATAGAATTGTTGATCGAATTAAACAATTAGGCGATATTTATACAGTAAGTCGTGTATGGAATTAAGAGGTGAAATTTTTTGAAAGTTGTTCTACAAAAAGTAAGCCAAGCTAAAGTGACATCTGAAAATACTCAAAATGAAATTAAACAAGGATTCTTATTATTAGTCGGTGTTGGACAAGAATCTACTTATGCAGATGCAGATGTTATCGCTAAGAAAATAGCAAAGACAAGAATTTTTGAAGATCAAGAAGGTAAAATGAATTTAGATATACACCAAGTCGGTGGTGAAATCTTGTCGATATCACAATTTACAATATATGCTTCAGTAAAAAAGGGGAATAGACCTGGATTTACGAATGCTAAAAGCCCAGATGAAGCATTGAAGATATATGAATATTTTAATGAACAGTTAGCTTCTTATAATATTAACGTGAAAACAGGAGAGTTTGGCGCACATATGGATGTGTCATTAATTAATGATGGACCAATTACGATTATATTCGAAAGTAAGGATGGTAACATTCAATGAACCGAATTAATTTATGGTTTAAAAAGAGGAGAATAAAGCCTGTTCCTGTCATCAGTGTTGCCATTTTACTGATTGTTTTGTTAATCATTATTATTTATTTATTGATTCCTAAAGAGGACGAACCTAAAACATTATCTATGAAAGAAGATGGTGAGTTAAGAACTGGACCTGCCGCTTATTATCCAATTATCTTTGATGTAAAAAAGGGAGATAATTTTGATATAACAGATAGAGAAGGAAAATGGTTCGAAGTTAAAAATGATCAAAATGAAAAAGGCTGGATTGCTGGTTGGCATACAAATCTTGATATTAAAGAAGATGTTAATCCAGTATTAAAACCATTAAAAGGAAAAGTGATTATTTTAGATCCTGGTCATGGTGGAAGTGACCAAGGAGCATCGAGTTCAAAACATAAAGATGTAACTGAAAAAGTCATTACATTAAAAACTGCAAAAGAACTTAAAGAAATGCTTGAAGCTGAAGGCGCTAAAGTAAAAATGACGAGAACAAAAGATGAATATGTTAAATTAAAAGATAGACAAGGTGATGGAGATGTCTTTATTAGTATCCATAATGATGCATTAGATTCATCAGCACCACATGGTTTAACAGTTTATTACCATCATGATTCTCAAAAAGAATTTGCAGATACGTTACAAACTTCAATCAATCAAAAATCTATACTATCTGATAGAGGTGTACGAAACGAAAACTTCCAAGTGATTCGTCAAACTAAAATGCCTGCCGTATTGCTAGAGTTAGGTTATATTAGTAATCCTACAGATGAAGATTTAATTGTTGATAGAAAATATAGACACATTGTAGAAACAGGTATTGTTGACGGTTTGAAAGTTTACTTTTCAAATTAGATATTGACTACTACAGATTATGGGTTTAATATTAATATAAATTATGAAATAGATTATATACCGTTTATTCTTGAATAGTATACCGTTATAGTAGGAAACAGAGAGTATAACATTTGCTGAAAGTTATATGAATACTGCGTATACTTTTGAACACAAGAAGAGGGAATCTTACGAAAATAAGATCGGTTAACATCCGTTATAATGTTGTTAAGTGAGTATTTAATGAATCATTAAATACTAATTAGGGTGGCAACACGGATAATTCGTCCCTTGTATGTATATGCATACAAGGGACTTTTTATATTTTAAAGGAGGAAATATTATGATTAATATACCACGCGGTACACAAGATTTATTACCAAAAGATACTTATAAATGGCAACACATTGAGAACAAATTACATGAGTTAATGAAAATATATAATTATAAAGAAATTAGAACACCAATATTTGAAAGTACTGAACTTTTTAGTAGAGGTGTTGGTGATTCAACAGATGTTGTACAAAAAGAAATGTACACATTTAAAGATAAGGGTGATAGAAGCATTACATTAAGACCTGAAGGCACAGCAGGTGTTGTTAGAAGTTACATCGAAAACAAAATGCAAGGTGAACCGAATCAACCTGTTAAGTTTTATTACAATGGTCCAATGTTCCGATATGAAAGAAAACAAAAAGGGCGTTATCGTCAATTTGTTCAATTCGGTGTAGAAGCGATAGGATCAGAAAATCCTGCAATTGATGTTGAAATCATTTCAATGCTCGTACACATTTACAAATCTTTCGGATTAAAAGACTTAAAACTAGTCATCAATAGTATTGGTGATGCAGAATCAAGAGCTGATTACACGAAGGCATTACAAGCGCACTTTGAACCAGTAATTGATACTTTCTGTAGCGATTGTCAAAGTCGATTACACACAAATCCAATGCGTATATTGGATTGTAAAGTAGACCGTGATAAAGAAGCAGTTAAAAATGCACCTAAAATTACGGAATATTTAAATGATTATTCTAAACAATATTTCGAAGAGGTAAAATGTTTATTAGACGAACTAGGTATCGAATATGAAATAGATACGAATTTAGTGCGTGGTTTAGATTATTATACACACACAGCATTCGAAGTAATGAGTAACGCTGAAGGATTTGGTGCTATTACAACTTTATGTGGTGGCGGTAGATATAACGGCTTACTAGAATTACTTGATGGTCCTAAAGAAACAGGTATAGGTTTTGCATTAAGTATTGAACGTTTGTTACTAGCGCTTGAAGCTGAAGGTATTGAAATCGAAGAAGAAGATACTATCGACTTATTTATTGCGACAATGGGTGAAGAAGCGGATAGATTGTCAGTTCAATTAATCAATCAATTAAGAATGGCTGGTATTAGTTGTGATAAAGACTATTTACAACGTAAATTAAAAGGTCAAATGAAACAAGCCGATAGATTAAATGCGAGATACACGATTGTATTAGGTGAAAATGAATTAGAAAAACAAGAAGTGGAAGTTAAGAATATGGAAACTGGTGACAAGACACTTGTTTCATTATCAGAATTAGAGAATTATTTAAAGGTGGAATCATAATGGAAAAAAGAACAACATATGCTGGTAAAATAACTGAAGAATATATTGGTCAAACCGTTACTTTAAATGGTTGGGTACAAAAAAGACGTGACTTAGGTGGTTTAATATTTGTTGATTTACGTGACCGCGAAGGCGTTGTACAAATTGTCTTTAACCCAGACTTCTCTCAAGAAGCTTTAAGTGTTGCTGAGAAAATCCGTTCTGAATATGTCATTCAAGTTAAAGGTTTAGTAACAAAAAGAGATGAAAAATCAATTAATGACAAAATCAAGACTGGTAAAGTAGAAGTACAAGTTTCTGAAATTACAATCTTAAATGAATCTGAAACACCACCATTTTCTATTACAGATATGAATGATATTGATGAAAATGTAAGATTAAAATATCGTTATATTGACTTAAGAAGAGAAAGTTTAGCTCAAACATTCAAAATGAGACATCAAATTACACGTGCAGTAAGAAATTACTTAGATGAAGGTGAGTTTTACGAAGTAGAAACACCTGTACTAACTAAATCTACGCCAGAAGGTGCGAGAGACTATTTAGTACCATCTCGTGTACATGATGGAGAGTTCTATGCTTTACCTCAATCTCCACAAATATTTAAACAATTATTAATGATTGGTGGATTTGATAAATACTATCAAATCGTTAAATGTTTTAGAGACGAAGATTTAAGAGCGGATAGACAACCTGAATTTACGCAAATCGATATCGAGATGAGCTTTGTAGATCAAGAAGACGTTATCAAAATGAACGAAGGTCTTATGAAACGTATCATGAAAGATGTAAAAGGTATTGATATTACAACACCATTCCCACGTATGACATACGCTGAAGCAATGGAAAGATACGGAATTGACAAGCCAGATACAAGATTTGGTATGGAACTGATTAACTTATCAGAACTTGCTTCAAAAATGGACTTTAAAGTGTTTAAATCTGCAGTTGAAAATGGTGGAGAAGTTAAAGCAATCGTTGTTGAAGATGGTGCAGCCGACTACTCTAGAAAAGATATCGACCAATTACAATCATTTGCAAGTATTTATGGTGCTAAAGGTTTAGCTTGGGTTAAAGTAACAGAAGAAGGCTTAAACGGTCCAATTAGCAAATTCTTTGATGAAGACATTACAGCTGAATTATTAAACCAAACTGAAGCTAAAGCAGGAGACTTAGTATTATTTGTAGC
This sequence comes from Mammaliicoccus sp. B-M6, assembly GCF_022386965.1. Lineage (NCBI taxonomy): Bacteria > Bacillati > Bacillota > Bacilli > Caryophanales > Staphylococcaceae > Mammaliicoccus > Mammaliicoccus sp. B-M6. The sequence goes on along the minus strand of NZ_JAJNHJ010000001.1, from coordinate 89,523 downwards.
AGACAAAAAAGATGTCGTAGCAGCAAGTTTAGCGCAGTTAAGAAATAAACTTGGTAAAGATCGTGGTTTAATTGATCCAAACAAATATAATTTCTTATGGGTAACAGATTGGCCATTATTTGAATACGATGAAGAATCAGAACGTTATGTTGCAGCGCACCATCCATTTACTGCACCTAAAAAAGAGCATGAAGAAATGCTTGAAACTGATCCAACAAATGTTGAAGCGAATGCATACGATATCGTTTTAAATGGTTTTGAATTAGGTGGAGGATCTATTAGAATTCATAAATCAGAACTACAAGAAAAAATGTTTAAAGCGCTTGGCTTCACTGAAGAGCAAGCACAAGAACAATTTGGATTCTTAATTGAAGCGTTCAAATATGGTGCACCACCACATGGCGGAATTGCTTTAGGTTTAGATAGATTAGTTATGTTATTGTCAGGAAGAACAAACTTAAGAGATACAATCGCATTCCCTAAAACAGCAAGTGCTTCTTGTCTATTAACGGATGCACCAAGTGAAGTGTCTAAAAGTCAGTTACATGAATTACATTTGCAACTTGATTTAGATGAAAAATAATTAAAAGTATAAATACTTGTTATTTAGAAGAATTATGATAAAATAAATTTATAAGGTAGTCATCTGAAGTGTTCGTAATAAGCTTTTTATATTTTGACCTAACACTTTTGATCAAGGGAGCCTAATTGGTTTTCTTAATAGCGCATACGCCTCGTAAGGAGGACATGCAAAATAAGAAACAGGGCACCCACCTGTATATAGCAGGCCAAAATGATCTAGCATTTAATATTACGGCACAATTGGATTCTATCGGTACGCAAGACTTTATGTCTTGCGTATTTTTGTGTAAAGGAGTAAATAATGATGAAGCATCAATTTTCAAGAAATGAATTAGCGATTGGTAAAGAAGGCTTAGATTTATTAAAAAGTAAAACTGTAGTTGTCCTTGGCGTAGGCGGTGTAGGTTCATTTGCTGCTGAAGCACTCGCGAGAACTAATATTGGTCATATCATATTAATAGATAAAGATGATGTAGATATCACAAATGTAAATAGACAATTACATGCATTAACAACAACAATTGGTCAATCTAAAGTAGATTTAATGGAAGAGCGTATTAAATTAATTAATCCAGATTGTAAAGTCACTTCATTGCATATGTTCTATACTGAAGAAACTTACGAAGCTTTATTTAATGAATACGACATTGATTACTTTGTAGATGCTAGTGATACAATTATGTATAAAGTTCACCTTATGAAAGAGTGTTTGGAAAGAGGTATTAACGTTATTTCAAGTATGGGTGCTGCAAACAAAACAGACCCTACTAAATTTGAAATAGCTGATATTTCTAAAACACATACAGATCCTATGGCGAAAATTATACGTCTAAAATTAAGAAAAATGGGCATTCATAAAGGTATTAATGTTGTATTTAGTGATGAAAGTCCTATTATGATAAGAGAAGATGTAAAAGAAGTTGTAGGCGATAAAAACGCGAAAGTTAGAAAGGCGCAAATGCCACCATCATCAAATGCTTTTGTACCAAGTGTTGTTGGTTTAATTTGTGCGAGCTATGTTGTGAATGATATTTTGAAAGATATCCCAGTAAAAAGAATCAAAGATAAATAAAAAGCAGCTTTGATAATAAAAATGAGACTGGATACGTCCAGCCTCATTTTTTTAAGTTGCGATATATTTCTGCTAATTTTTGTTCAGATTTAGATGTGAGTTTAGGTTGATAATATTGTTTGCCTTTTAAAGTATCAGGTAAATATTGTTGTTGTACATATCCATTTTCATAGTTATGAGGGTATTTATAACCAATTGCATTGCCTAATTCTTTTGCACCTTGATAGTGTCCATCTTTCAAATGTTTCGGAACTAACCCAGCTTTACCTTTTCTGATGTCTGATAGAGCTTCATCAATAGATACAATAGCTGAATTAGATTTAGGTGATAAGCATAGCTCGATGACCGCTTGACTTAATGGTATACGTGCTTCTGGAAAGCCGAGGCGTTCACTCGCTTCAATAGCTGATAATGTTCTAGCTGCAGCACCCGGAGAAGCTAAACCGATATCTTCATAGCTAATCACAAGAAGGCGTCTAGCAATAGTTGGTAAATCTCCCGCTTCAATTAATCTAGCTAAATAATGAAGCGCTGCGTCGACATCACTACCTCTAATGGATTTTTGGAATGCACTCATAACATCATAATGTTGATCGCCATCTTTATCGTGTTGGAAAGCATTCTTTTGAATACAAACTTTCGCATCTTCAATAGTGACATGACGTTTATCATCTTGAACATCAGCACTGAGTACAGCGAGTTCTAGCCCATTTAATGCACTTCTCACATCACCGTAACTTGCTTTTGCGAAATATTCTAAAGCGCCTTTGTCTACAATAGGAGTGTATGATGCTAAGCCATTTTCTTCATCTTCAATCGCTCTTTTTAAAGCAATTATGATATCATCTTCATTAAGAGGGTAAAGTTCAAAGATTTGCGTTCTACTTCGTATAGCTGGATTGATAGCATGGTATGGGTTTGACGTCGTTGCACCAATAAGTACAATTTTGCCTGATTCTAAATGAGGTAATAAGAAATCTTGTTTTGCTTTATCTAAGCGATGAATTTCGTCTAGTAAAAGTATAACTTGTCCAGACATTTTAGCTTCTTCAACGACAAGTTGCATATCTTTTTTAGTGTTAGTGACGGCATTAAGTTGTCTAAATTTATATTGAGTACTTCCGGCAATAGCTTGGGCGATACTCGTTTTTCCAATTCCCGGAGGTCCATAAAAAATCATAGAAGTTAACTTTTTAGTGTTAACCATTCTTCTAATAATGGCTTTTGGACCTACTAAATGTTCTTGGCTTATCACATCGTCGATTGTTTGAGGACGCATTCTATAAGCTAATGGTTCGTTTTTCATTTGGAATCAACCTTTCTAATTACTCAAAGTGTACAAAAAATGATAAAATGAATTAATAATATTTTTTTAGAAAATAAGAGGTGTAGTACATGAAAATTTCTACTAAAGGACGATATGGCTTAACACTTATGATATCGTTGACTAAGCGTTATGGTCAAGGATGTACATCTTTAAAGTCAATCGCTGAAGAAAACAATTTAAGTGATTTATATTTAGAACAATTAGTCGGACCGCTACGTAATGCTGGTCTTATTAAAAGTGTAAGAGGTGCCAAAGGGGGCTATCAATTACAAAAAGCACCATCAGAAATTACAGCTGGTGATGTGATTAGATTGTTAGAAGGGCCAATTACACCTGTTGAAGGTATAGAAGACGAGCCACCTGCACAACAACAATTGTGGATTCGTATTAGAGACGCTGTAAAAGAAGTTCTAGATAATACAACACTAGAATACTTAGCAAATTATACAAATGAAGATGAACTAGAAGGCTATATGTTCTATATCTAGTTTACAAATTAAATAGGATAGCAATCTTCAAGACGAATATTGAAGATTGCTATCTTATTTTTTATTTCTTAACTGTATGGATTTTATGCCTAACTGCAAAAAATATTTCGTTATTTTAACAGTTAAGCATGAATATGTGTTAAGTAGTGTAATATTCTCCTTTAAGATTACTTTCATATTAAGATAGTTGTACACTACAACAAAGGGGAGAGTATATGAAAAATTTAAAACGATACATATTAAGTGTAGTAGCAGTTTTATTATTAAGTTTCATTACATTACCGTTTGAAGTTAACGCAAAGACAGATGGTCCATCATCTAGAGTTATATTACCGAAAAATGATCGTACACAAATTACGAATACAACGTCTGCACATTATCAATCGATTGCATTCGCTGATATCGGAGGTACATCAATTGCATCAGGTGTAGTTGTCGGTAAAAATACCGTTCTTACAAATAAACACGTTGTAGATGCAACTAATGGTGATGCTTCTGTACTAAAATTCTCACCAGCAGCAAATGGCGATGGAAATTTCCCAGCAGGAACATTTACAGCAACTGATTATAAAGTAGCGCCAGGCGGTGAAGATTTGGCAGTTGTTACAGTCGGTAAAAATAGTGAAGGTCAATCTATTGGTGACGCTGTTCAAGCAGCGACAATCGCAGATACATCTTCAGTTAAAAAAGGTGATAACATCACAGTAACAGGTTATCCAGGAGATAAACCTATCGCGACATTATGGGAAAGTAAAGGTAATGTGTTATCTGCTTCAGGTAGTGATGTATCTTACGACTTAAGTACTTATGGTGGTAATTCAGGTTCACCAATCTTTAATGCAAATAACCAAGTTATTGGTTTACATTATGGTGGCGTACCAGATAGCCATAATAGTGGCGTGCTCTTTAACAGCAACGTTCAACAATTTATACAAAGTAATTTAAAATAAAAAAATGATCATAAAGTGATGAATCATCACTTTATGATCGTTTTTTTATGCTTCACCGTAAACATCATCTACAATTTTCTTGAATGATTCATAAGATTGGTATTGTTTATCTAAATCATAAATATAGCTAACTGCCATAATTTCATCTACATTGTATTTGTTTTGGAAATCTATCAATTGTTGTTTTACAGTTTCTTCACTACCAATGAAAGATGTGTTTGTTTTAGATTGTGCCATATATTTTTCTTGTGGTGACCAAATGTTTTCAAGTTGATCAGTAGGTGGTTGTAATGGCATGCGCGCATTTCTTACTATGCTTAAGAACATTAAGTGCATAGTTGAAGATAAATAAGTCGCTTCTTCATCTGTTTCACCGACAATGACATTTAAACAAACGGTCATGTATGGTTCATCCAAATATTCAGATGGCTCAAATAAGTCTCTATATATTTCGATTGCTTGAGCCATTTGATCTGGTGCAAAGTGTGCTGCAAAGACGTAAGGTAAACCTAATCGAGCAGCTAAATGTGCAGAGTCCGTTGAAGATCCTAACACATAAATCGGAATGTTTGTATCTACACCTGGATATGGTCTTACATATGATTGTTGTTCTTCAGGACCAAAATATTGTAGTAATTGTTTAATATCGTCACCAAATGTATACACACCTTTATGTGAATCTCTTCTTAGTGCAGAAGCGGTCATCATATCTGTACCTGGTGCTCGTCCTAAGCCAAGATTCAATCTATTAGGAAACATTGTAGCCATTGTTCCAAATTGTTCAGCAACAATAAGTGGCGCATGATTAGGTAACATGATACCGCCAGAACCTACTTGAATAGACTCTGTATGTTCAAGTGTATGTTGAATGAGTAAAGCAGTTGCAGAACTTACTAAATTTGGTGCATTATGATGTTCTGCAATCCAGTAACGTTCATAGCCTAATTTTTCTACATTTTGTGCAAGTGATACCATATTCTTAATGGCATCTTGTTCCGTTTCACCTTTTCTAAGTGGAACTAGATTTAATGCAGAAACTGGGAATTTTGATTTCATTTTGTGACGCTCCTTACATAATTATATATTGGAAGTATATCAACTGTATTTATGTTGTACTATTTAATTGCTCAACAACATTTGACTAATATGTAACTAAAAGTTATAATTAATGCAAATTTACAGAGAGGTGGCATCAACAATAGGCATGGATATCCAATAATTTTTTGCGCTAATAGTAAATAACGTAAAAAACCATTGTGTTACGCAATGATGATTGGATAAGTATGTCTATAATATGATGTTGCCGTTACAAACTGAGAATAGTGTAATGGTGCGTCTTCATGTGTAATACATGGGTAGAGGAGGCTACATTATGCTATTTTTATTTGAAGAAAAGGCATTAGAAGTTGAACATAAAGTATTAATACCCAAGTTGACTTTTTCAATAGAGGACCATGAACATCTAGCAATCGTTGGTGTTAATGGTGTTGGAAAATCAACATTATTAAAAGTGATTCACCAAGATCAAACGGTTGATTCAGCGATGATGGAACAAGATTTAACACCTTATTATGATTGGACTGTTATGGATTATATAATTGAATCTTATCCTGAAATCGCAAAGGTTAGGTTGCAACTTAATCATACAGATATGATTAATAAATATATTGAATTAGATGGATACCTTATTGAAGGTGAAATCGTAACAGAAGCAAAAAAGCTCGGAATAAAAGAGGAACAACTAGAACAGAAAATTGCTACTTTAAGTGGTGGAGAACAGACAAAAGTATCATTTTTAAAAGTGAAAATGTCTAAGGCATCATTATTATTAATAGATGAACCAACAAATCATATGGATTTAGAAATGAAGGAATGGTTGACGAAGGCTTTTAAACAAGAACAACGAGCTATATTATTTGTCTCTCATGACCGAACATTCTTAAATGAAACGCCAGATGCTATTTTAGAATTGAGTCGTGATGGTGTTAAGAAATATATCGGTAAATACGACAAATACAAACAACAAAAAGATATTGAGCATGAAAGTTTAAAGCAACAGTATGAAAAGCAACAAAAAGAACAAGCAGCTATTGAAGAAACAATCAAAAAATATAAAGCATGGTATCAAAAAGCAGAACAAAGTGCTTCTGTGAGAAGTCCATATCAACAAAAACAATTAAGTAAGTTAGCGAAACGGTTTAAATCAAAAGAACAACAATTAAATCGTAAACTTGATCAAGAGCATATCGCTAATCCAAATAAAAAAGAGAAAGCTTTCTCAATACAACATCATGATTTTAAATCAAATTATTTAGTTCAATTTAATCATGTTTCGTTTGCTTATGAGAATAGAAAGATATTTGATGATGTTTCATTCTATATTAAGCGAAATCAAAATGTGATTATAGAAGGCAGAAATGGTACAGGTAAATCAACTTTAATCAAATTGATACTCGGCGAACTCGAGCCGACTAAAGGTGATATAACTGTTCATCCAGAATTAGAAATTGGATATTTCTCTCAAGATTTTGAGAACTTAAATATGCACCATACTGTTTTAGATGAAATATTAGAAATCCCTGAAATGAAAGAAGCTGATGCAAGAACCATACTAGCAAGCTTTTATTTTGATAAAGATAGAATAAATGATGTCGTTGAAACACTGTCGATGGGTGAAAAATGTAGGTTACAATTTGTGAAATTATATTTTTCAAATCCTCATATTATGATTTTAGATGAGCCGACAAATTATTTTGATATTGGCATGCAAGAAAAAATCATTCAATTAATACAATCATTTCAAGGTTCGGTCCTTATTGTATCTCATGATGATTATTTTAAATCACAAATTAAAGATCAAATATGGACGATAAAAAATTATCAAATGACGCATGAAAATGTTCAAGTTAAAGATCCAATTAATACAGAATCTATGAAACATCAATTAAAAGAATTAGAACAATACACAGATGAAAGAAATCGTGAAACAGAGTTCTAGTCTTTTCATAAAAATGGTGCTAGAATAGGTACATTGAAAACTAAGAAAGGACGTTCAACATGAAAGTATATGCAGATTATGCAGCAACTACTCCAGTTAAGCCCGTTGTAACTGAAAAAATAACAGAAATATTATCTGAACACTTTGGAAACCCGTCATCTATTCATTCAATAGGGAGAGACGGCAGAAAGTATTTAGATCAATCAAGACGAGAGATTGCTACATTATTAGGTGCAAAGCCTCAAGAAGTTATTTTTACAAGTGGGGCAACGGAGTCTAATAATACAGCAATAAAAGGTATAGCACGAAAACGAAAACATATAGGTCAACATATTATAACGAGTAGATTAGAGCATCATTCTGTACTGCATGTCTTTGAAGAACTTGAACGTGAAGGTTTCGATGTTTCGTATATAGATGTAAATTCAGAAGGTATTGTCGATATAGATGCTTTGAGACAAGCAATCCGACCTGATACAACATTAGTGTCAATTATGTTAGTGAATAATGAAGTCGGCACAGTTCAACCTATGTATGATATTGCAGAAGTCATAGAGAATACGGATATCGTATTTCATGTTGATGCTGTTCAAGCTATCGGTCATATGCCAATTGAATTTGATGAAATGCCAGTTGATATGTTAAGCATAACTGCGCATAAATTTGGCGGACCAAAAGGAATAGGTGCATTGTTGGTAAAACAGGGTGTTCAGTTCGAAACGTTTATACAAGGTGGCGAACAAGAAGTAAAGCGAAGAGCAGGTACAGAGAATGTTCCATATATATGTGGTATGGCAACAGCGCTGAAAGACGCTTATGAACATATGGATGAAAGTAATATCCATTTAATGAACTTAAAAGAAAAGCTCATTGTAGGTTTACAACAACGTGCAATTCCGTTTGAATTGAATGGTAGTATGACAGATACAACTGGTCATATCACAAATTTATATTTCCCATTTATTGAAGTTGAAACGATGTTAACGTTACTAGATATGGCAAATATATATGTTTCGAGTGGATCTGCATGCACAGCCGGTTCAACATTACCATCTCACGTTCTAGAAGCGATGTTCGGTGAAGATAATAGAGTGAAACAATCAGTAAGATTTAGTTTCAGTTCATTAACAACTGAAGAAGAAATTAATTATATCGTAAGTACGATAATGAAAATATATCAACAATTTAAGGAGGAAGAAAATGAATAATCAATCTACCCGCGTTGTCGTTGGGATGAGCGGGGGCGTAGATAGCTCGGTAACTGCACATATACTAAAAGAACAAGGTTATGATGTAGTTGGTATTTTTATGAAAAATTGGGATGACACAGACGAAAATGGTGTATGTACAGCTACTGAAGACTATAATGATGTCATTGAAGTATGTAACCAATTAGATATACCTTATTATGCAGTTAACTTTGAACAAGAATATTGGGACAAAGTATTTACGTATTTCTTAGACGAATATAAAAAAGGTAGAACGCCTAACCCAGATGTAATGTGTAATAAAGAAATTAAATTTAAAGCATTTTTAAATCATGCGCTTAAACTTGGTGCGGACTATGTTGCTACAGGTCATTACGCACGTGTTAATCGTGATGGTGATAAAGTAGAAATGCTACGTGGTGTAGATAACAACAAAGATCAAACTTATTTCTTAAATCAACTTACAAAAGATCAATTATCTAAAGTGATGTTCCCAATTGGTGAATTAGAAAAAAGTGAAGTAAGAAAAATTGCTGAAGAACAAAACTTAGCAACTGCTAAAAAGAAAGACTCTACTGGTATCTGTTTTATTGGTGAGAAAAACTTTAAAACATTCTTATCTCAATATTTACCTGCACAAAACGGTAAAATGCAAACATTAGACGGTGTTGACATGGGTGAACATAGTGGCTTAATGTATTACACTATTGGCCAAAGACACGGTCTTGGTATAGGTGGAGACGGAGATCCTTGGTTTGTAGTCGATAAAAATTTAAAAGAAAACATTCTATATGTTGAACAAGGTTTCCATCATGAAGCATTATATAGTGACTATTTAATCGCTTCTGATATTTCATTTGTGAATGATCTTGATTTTTCACAACCGGTTAAATGTTCAGCAAAATTCAGATATAGACAAAAAGATACACAAGTAACTGTAGAAAAAATTTCTGACAATCAAATTAAAGTGATATTTGACGAACCAGTGCGTGCAATTACACCTGGTCAAGCTGTCGTATTATATGACGGTGATGTTTGTTTAGGTGGCGCAACAATCGATGAAGTTTATAAAACAGAAAAGCAATTAGATTATATGGTATAAAATATATAGACTGAGATAAATTTATGTCTCAGTCTATTTTTATTTTTGTTATAATAGCAAGTAATGATATTTAAAGGAGTCACAACATGCATAGTGAAGAACAAATTGTTAAATTAATTCAAAATAAAAAATTCGACGAAGCATTGTCGCATTTATTTGAAAATATAGAAGAAGATCCAAAAGAAGTAACCAATTATATCAATGCAGGGACAATATTAGCAGAAGCAAATGATATTGAAAGAGCTGAAAAATTCTTTCAAAAAGCTATCACTGTAAACGAAAGTCACGGTGGTGCTTATTATAGTCTTGCAAATTTATACTACAACCAGCAGCGATTTGAAGAAGCGATTAAGTTATATCAACATGCGATTAAAAGAGGGCTTAATGATGCAGATACTAACTTTATGTTAGGAATGAGTTTCAACGAATTAGGTGCACATACTGAAGCTATGCCGTATGTAATGAGAGCTCACGAGCTAAATGAAGATGATGTAGAAATTGGTTTCCAATACGGATTAACTTTATGCCAATTAGAAATGTTCGATGAGGCCATAGTGCAACTAGAAAAAGTATTAGAAAAAGATTCTGAACATGTAGATGCATTATACAATTTAGGTTTGGCTAAATATATGAAAAACGAAAACGCTGAAGAAGCACTTGTTTATTTTAGAAAAGCAGTCGACATCCAACCAGATCATTTATTAAGTGGTCATGCTATTAACATGTTTGAACAATTATTAGAAGAGGAGGACTAACATTGGAAAACTTATCTTTATTTGATCTTTCACATGTAAAAGGTGAAGTTATTAGAATTCTTTTTCAAAACAGTGATAACTATTATACCGTTATTAAAGTCGATGTGATGGATTCAAATGAAGATTTTGATCAAGAAGTCACAATTGTTGGTTACTTACCTCAAATAGTTGAAGGAGAAACGTACCTTTTCAAAGGTAAAGTAACAAACCATCCGAAATACGGTAAACAACTACAAGCTGAAACATTTGAAAAAGAATTACCACAAACAAAACAAGGTGTTATTCATTACTTATCAAGTGATTTATTTAAAGGTATTGGTAAGAAAACAGCAGAAACTATTGTGGACAAACTAGGTGAAGATGCACTTCAGAAAATAATAGATGACCCCGATGTTCTTAAAGAAATACCTAAACTCAACAAACAAAAAAGAGATACGATTGCAGAATCCATACGTGAGAATCAAGCCATTGAACGCATTATGATTAAACTTAATGAACTTGGGTTCGGACCTAAACTCGCGATGGCTATTTATCAATTTTATAAAGAAGAAACACTTAATATTATTAAACAATCTCCTTATCGTTTAGTGATGGATATAAATGGTATCGGGTTTCAAAGAGCTGATCAAATAGCTGAACAAGTTGGGATTTCTAAAGATCATCATGATCGACTTGTAGCGGGTGTAAGTTACTTTTTAGACCAGCAATCATTACAGAATGGTCACACATTTTTACCTGTTGATATTTTGGTTAACGGGGCGTATGAATTGTTAAATCATAATCAACCTGAAGTTGTAACTAAAGATCAAATAAATGGTGTCATTATCGAAATGAGTGAAGAAAATAAACTTATTATCGAAAATGATAATTGTTTTTTACCTTCACTTTATTATTCAGAAGCAAAAAGTGTGCAAATTATTCATAGACTTTATCAACATCAAGATGAACTTAAAGAAATTGAGAAAAGTGATCTTCAATTACACATTGGTCAAATTGAAGATATGAATGATGTTTCATATGCAGATGGTCAAAAATTAGCGTTAGAAACAGCCATTAATCATAAAATGATGCTTTTAACAGGTGGACCCGGAACAGGTAAGACAACAGTTATTCGAGGCATTTGTGAGTTGTATTCTGAAATACATGGTGTAAGTTTGAATTATGATGATTATCAAGAGGGAACAGACTTTCCAATTGTGTTAGCAGCACCGACTGGCCGTGCCGCTAAACGATTAAGTGAATCAACTGGACTAGAAGCGATGACAATTCATAGATTAATTGGATGGAGTAAAGATACGCAACCAGATGATGTGTTAGATAATGATATTCACGCCCATTTAATTATTCTAGATGAAATGTCTATGGTAGATACATGGTTAATGTACCAATTTTTAAGAGCAGTCCCTGATTATGCCCAAATCATATTTGTAGGTGATGAAGATCAATTACCATCAGTTGGTCCGGGTCAGATTTTTAAAGATTTAATTGATTCTAAAGTCATACCGAGAGTGAACTTAACAGAAGTTTATAGACAACAAGAAGGATCATCCATCATAGACTTGGCGCATAAAATAAAAAATGGATTGCCTGTTTCAATTAATGAAAAACATCACGACCGTTCATTTATTCCGTGCAGTAGTAATCAAATTGCGACAGTTGTAGAAAAGGTCGTTCAAGGTGCTGTTAATAAAGGATATAATATGCAAGATATTCAAGTGCTAGCCCCAATATACCGTGGACCAGCTGGTATTAATAAATTAAATGAATTATTGCAAGATATATTAAATCCGAAAGATGAAGATACAAGATTCCTTCAATATGGTGATATTGAATATCGTGAAAATGATAAAGTACTACAACTTATTAATCGACCAGATGATAATGTATTTAATGGTGATATTGGTGTAGTGACGGGTGTTTATAAAGCAGAAGAAAATGCACTCGGTAAAGATGTCGTCATTGTGGATTATGAAGGGAATGACATAACATACACTAAACAAGATTTATCAGAAATTACACATGCTTATTGTTGTTCAATTCATAAATCCCAAGGGTCGGAATTCCCTATAGTCATTATGCCTATCGTCAGACAATACTTTAGAATGTTACAAAAAAACATTCTATATACTGGACTTACACGTGCGAAACAGTCGCTTGTTGTGTGTGGTGAAGAGCAAGCCTTTAATCAAGGTATTCAAACGCTAGGTCATGAGAGAATGACTTCGTTTGATACGAAATTAAAAATGTATTTCGATACTGATGTTGAAGAAGATACGGAGTCTGAAACAGAATCTATTCAAACGAAACATATTATTTTAACTGAAGATAATATGTTTGAAATAGATCCGATGATTAATATGAATGATAAAACACCATATGATTTTATGAAATAATTGACATCTAAAAATCGAGTGATTATAATCAAATAGAATACAAAAAAGAAATCGAGTAAATAATTGATTGTTTAAGAGACATGTTGGTTGGTGAGAAACATGACAATGATTATTGAACGCTACTTCTTTTATAAAAGTTTAATAAACTTAAAGTGATGACTTATAGTCATAACTAGGGTGGTACCGCGATACGTTCGTCCCTTTTTTAGGGGATGGACGTTTTTTTTTATTTTAATTGAGGAGTGAAGACAATGAAAAAATTAAAAGCTAGTGAAATCAGACAAATGTATATTGACTTTTTTGTTGAAAAAGGACATATGGTAGAACCATCTGCACCTTTAGTGCCTATTGATGACGATACTTTATTATGGATAAACTCAGGTGTTGCGACATTAAAAAAATATTTTGATGGTCGAGAAATCCCTAAAAATCCTAAAATTGTAAATGCTCAAAAAGCAATTAGAACAAATGATATTGAAAATGTTGGTTTTACTGCAAGACACCATACATTCTTTGAAATGTTAGGAAACTTTTCAATTGGTGATTACTTTAAACGTGAAGCAATTGAATATGCTTGGGAATTTTTAACGAGTGATAAATGGATGGCAATGGATCCAGAAAAATTATATGTAACGATTCATCCGGAAGATACAGAAGCATATGATTTATGGCATGATTTAATTGGACTTGAAGAAAGTAGAATTATTAGAATTGAAGGTAACTTCTGGGACATCGGTGAAGGACCATCTGGACCTAACACTGAAATATTCTATGACAGAGGCGACACATACGGGAAAGAAGATCCAGCTGAAGAAATGTATCCAGGTGGAGAAAATGAACGTTATTTAGAAGTTTGGAATTTAGTGTTTAGTGAATTTAATCATAATGCTGACCATACTTATACGCCACTTCCAAATCAAAATATTGATACAGGTATGGGTCTTGAGCGTATGACATCTATTTCTCAAGATGTACCAACGAACTATGATACAGACTTATTTATTCCAATTATTGAACAAGTCGAAGCGGTTAGTGGATTAAAATACTTAGAGAATAAAGAACAAGATATCGCATTTAAAGTTATTTCAGACCATATTAGAACGATCAGTTTTGCGATTGGTGACGGTGCGTTACCTGCAAATGAAGGTAGAGGATACGTATTAAGAAGATTACTAAGAAGAGCTGTTCGTTTCAGTCAATCACTTAATATTAACGAGCCATTCTTATATAAATTAGTTGATATCGTAGCAGATATTATGGAACCGTATTATCCAAATGTTAAAGCGCAAAGTGACTTCATTAAAAAAGTTGTGAAATCTGAAGAAGAACGTTTCCATGAAACACTTGAAGAAGGTTTAGCAATTTTAAACACAATGATGGCATCAGCTAAGCAACAAGGTAATGTATTATCAGGATCAGATGCATTTAAATTATATGATACGTATGGTTTCCCAATCGAGTTAACTGAAGAAATCACTGCACAAGAAGGCATTTCAATAGACAATGAAGGTTTTGAAAATGAGATGCATCAACAACGTGAAAGAGCGAGAGCTGCACGTCAAAAGACGCAATCAATGCAAGTTCAAAATGAAGTACTTGGTAGCATCAACACGCCAAGTAAATTCGTTGGATATGACGTAACAGAAACACAAACAGAAATTACAGATATTATATTTAATGGGGAATTAGTTGATGAAGTAGAAAGTGGAGAAAACATCCAATTTATTTTAAGAGAAACACCATTTTATGCAGTATCAGGTGGTCAAGTAGCGGATAAAGGTATTATTCGTCATAATCAATTTGAAATTGAAGTGACAGAAGTTATAAAAGCACCTAATGGTCAAAATTTACATGCAGGACATGTAACATTTGGACAAGTTCATGTTGGTGAAACTGTAGAAGCTATTGTTAATAAAGATGATCGTAAATCAATTATCAAAAACCACTCAGCAACTCACTTATTACATGCAGCTTTAAAAGAAGTTTTAGGTACGCATGTTAATCAAGCGGGTTCATTAGTTGAAAGTGATAGATTACGATTTGACTTCTCACACTTTGGCCAAGTTACACAAGAAGAATTAGAAACTATCGAAAAAATTGTTAACGAAAAAATTTGGCAAAATATTCCTGTAGTTATTGAAGAAATGCCAATAGAACAAGCTAAAGAAAAAGGCGCTATGGCACTATTCGGAGAAAAATATGGTGATGTTGTAAGAGTTGTTGAAATGTCATCATACTCAATTGAGTTATGTGGTGGTATACACGTACGTAACACAAGTGAAATTGGTATCTTCAAAATTGTTTCAGAATCAGGTACAGGTGCAGGTGTTCGAAGAATCGAAGCTGTAACAGGTAGAAAAGCATATGAAACATTAAAAGAAACAGAAACAATCCTTAAAGATGTTATGCAACATGTCAAAATTAAAGACCAAGCAAGAACAATTGAAAAAATCGAACAAATTCAACAACATAATAAAGACTTAGAAAAAGAAGTTCAACAAAAGAACAAAACAATTACAGAATTAAAATCAGGCAATATTGAAGACAGTGTTGAAGAAATTAATGGCATTAAAGTACTTTCACAATTAGTTGAAGCTGAAAATTCAAAAGTATTAAGATCAATCATGGATGATTATAAATCTAAAATGCAAGATACAGTTCTATTATTAGCAAGTGTCAATGGAGATAAAGTTTCACTTGTTTCTTCAGTACCAAAAGATTTAACGGATAAAGTTAAAGCTGGTGACATTATTAGAGAAGCTGCTCAAATTACAAACGGTAAAGGTGGCGGTCGCCCTGATATGGCTCAAGGTGGCGGAACAGATCCTTCTAAAGTAACAGAAGCATTACAGTTTGTTAAAGACTACATTAAAACGCTATAATTTTACGTGTAATTAGAATATGATATAATTAATATTAAGTTAATGGAGTTAGGGAGTGTAAATAAAGATGAATAATTTTGATAAAACTATGAAATTTAACTATGATGATTTTCCAAAAGAAAATGTCAAAACAGTACTACAAAATGTTTATCGAACTTTAGAAGAAAGAGGCTATAATCCAGTAAATCAAATAGTCGGTTATTTACTTTCTGGCGATCCAGCTTATATACCTAGACACAACGAAGCAAGAAATCAAATAAGACGTTTAGATAGAGATGATATTATGGAAGAGCTTGTATCACACTATTTAAAGCAAGAAAATGAATTCAATGCTTAAAAACAGGATAATAGGTTTAGACGTCGGTAGTAAAACAATAGGTGTAGCTGTAAGTGATGCGATGGGTTGGACAGCTCAAGGTATAGATACACTCCGCATTAACGAAGAAAACGAAGATTTTGGAATTGACCAACTTATAAAAATCATTGATGAATATGATGTTGATACTGTCATTATAGGATTGCCAAAAAATATGAACAATTCTATTGGTCCTCGCGGAGAGGCATCCATTCAATTCAAAGATTTACTTCAACAAGAAAGACCAGAATTAAAAATGGTAATGTGGGATGAAAGACTAAGCACAGTTGGTGCTGAACGCACATTATTAGAAGCAGATGTTTCTCGAAAGAAAAGAAAAAAAGTAATAGACAAAATGGCAGCTGTATTTATATTACAAGGTTACCTAGATTCTATTAAATAATTGATGAGGAGAATGAATAATGACTAAACATAATCACGAAGGACATTTAGAAATTAACAATGAGGAAGAATTATTAACATTAATAGACGAAAATAATAACGAAGTCTTATACCGTAAAGTATTAGAATTCTATCACCCAGAATTCAAGAAAGAATACATCATCTTAGCTGAAGAAGGTACAGCGGATGATGAAGAAATTGAATTAATCCCAATGATTAATGAAGCAAATGACGACGGTGAAGGTGGTAAATTATTACCAGTTGAAACTGACGAAGAGTGGGATATGATTGAAGAAATCGTTAATACTGAAATGGACGATGTTTAAAATTTAATATGTAATAGTACACTTTACCCCTAATGTGATATAATCATTAGGGGTATTTATTTTACATAAGGAGTTACATATGGAAAAAAATAGTATATATAAAGATGCGAGATTATTATCTAAGTATATTAGTTTAACAATCATAAGCATCCTCTTTTTATTACTTATATTAATTACTATAATAGGCTTAATTGTAGTAGGTATTAATGTTAAACCTGTTAACGCCGACAGCAATGAGCAAGTTATTGTAAATGTTAATCCAAACACAAATACTGAAATGTTAAGCCAAGAGTTATCCGATAAAAAAATAATTAGAAATGCTACTATTTTCAAATATTATTTGAAACTCAATAATATTTCTAGCTTTCAAGCAGGGGAATATAAGTTTTCTCCTTCAATGTCACCTAGAGATATTGCGAAAAGTTTAGAAACTGGAAAAGTGTATTTAAAAACAGCGATCCAATATGATGTAAAAGAAGGTTCGAATATAGAATTAATTGCAGGCATTTTAGAAGAAAATACTTCTATTAGTCGCGAAAGCTTTTTGAAGAAAATGAGAGATCAAGATTTTGTGAAAAAATATCAAAAAAAATATACCGATATGTTAACGGACGAAGTATTAAATAAAAACTTAAGATACCCATTAGAAGGCTATTTAGCACCAAGTACGTATCAGTTTTCAAAAAAAGATGTAACGATTGATGACGTTACAAATGAAATGTTGAATGAAACATACCGTACAACTTACAAAATATATAATGAAAATGGCGGCTTTAAATACACGAGTAACTATGAAGAAAAGATGATTACTTTCCATGAGTATTTAACGTTATCTTCAATTGTAGAATCGGAAATGAAAAACGTTACAGATAAATCGAGATATATTTCGGTACTGTTAAACAGAATTGAAAACAATCCACAAATTGCTTTGAATTCAGATGCGACAGTAAGATATGCAAATAAAAAAGAAACAACTGAAGCATTATCAGATAAAGATTATAAAAATGATTCAAAATATAACACATATGCACATAAAGGGCTACCAATAGGTCCAATATGTAATATATCTGATGAAACAGCTAGAACAACGGTAAACCCTCCGGAAACAGATTATTTTTACTATACAACAACCAAAAAGGGAAAAGTATTATTTGCAGAGAATTTAAAAGAACAAGAAAAGAATAGAGAAAAATAATATAAACAAGAACGCTTTTAAATTTTAAAAGCGTTCTTGTTTGCATATATACTTACTTTTTATTCGAAAATATGGTAAAATATCTAATGTTTATGAAATCATATTGTAGATATGACTGATACATACTAACTAGTCAGGAGACTAGTTGGGTTTTTTATTATATTCGAGTGTAAGGAAGTAATGACATGGAAAAAGATATAGAATATATCGAACAATTGTTGTTTCAAAATTCATCAAATATCGATGAATTAAGGCATTATGCTGAACAATATAATGTTCCAATAATGGACAAAATCTCCACAGAGTTTGTTAAACAATTAATTAGAATTAAAGATGTGAAAAGTATTCTAGAGATTGGAACGGCAATTGGATATAGCGCGATGCATTTTGCTTCATGTGATCCGGGTATTAATGTGTGGACGATTGAAAGAAAAGAAGAAATGTATGAACAAGCTATTTCAAATATTAAAGACTTTGGTTATGAAAGCCAAATAAATGTTATCTTTTCTGATGCATTAGAAGCTTTTGAATTGTTACCTACCGACCAGTCATTTGATATGATTTTTATCGATGCTGCTAAAGCTCAATCACAAAAGTTTTTTGAACTATATGAACCACTGCTTAAAGATGATGGCATCATTATTACTGACAATATTTTATACCATGGTTTTGTCAGTAATATTGAAATTGTAAGAAACAGAAACGTTAAACAAATGGTAAAAAAAGTTCAAAAATATAATCATTGGTTAATGAATCATGAAAATTATAAAACGACATTGATTAATATTGGTGATGGTATGGCCATTTCTAAAAAGGAGAAGTTGTAATGACAGAATTACTAGTGACACCTAAGTCCGTTGAACATATTGAACAATTAATTAAATTAGGTGCTGATGCATTTGTCATTGGTGAAGAAAAATTTGGATTAAGACTTGCTGGTGAATTTAAAGAACCAGAACTTCGTGAAGCCATTAAGCTTATCCATGATCATGGTAAAAAAGCATACGTAGCGGTAAATGGTATTTTTCATAATGAACATATTGATGATTTGGAATCTTATATTGATTTGTTACATGAATTAAAAGCAGATAGAATCATTTTTGGCGATCCAGCAGTAGTTATGGCAATGAAAAATCGTGAGAATCCTATACCTTTAAATTGGAATGCTGAAACAATCGTGACAAATCATTTTCAATGTAATTATTGGGGTGATAGAGGTTCAGCTAGAGCAGTGTTGGCTCGTGAGTTAAGTATTGAAGAAGTACTAGAAATTAAAGAAAAAAGTAATGTCGAAATAGAAGTTCAAGTACACGGCATGACTTGTATGTTCCAGTCTAAAAGAAAATTACTTGGTAATTACTTTATGTATCAAGATAAAGTTATGAAAATTGAAAATCGTAAAGAAAATAAAGACATGCTTTTATATGATGAAGAAAGAAGTAATAAATATCCAATATATGAAGATTATAATGGTACACACATTATGAGTCCGAATGATATTTGCTTAATCGAAGACTTAGAGGATTTATTAGAAGCACAAATTGATGCGTTTAAGATTGACGGCGTACTTCAAACAGAAGAATATATTAATATCGCGACTGAGCAATATAGACAAGCGATTGACTTATATAACGAAGATCCAGAGTTATATGAAGATGAAAAATTTATGTTAGTTGAACCAATAGAAGAGGTTCAAAAAGATCATCGTCCAATGGATCAAGGATTTATGTTCAAACAAACAGTTTATTAAGTTATATTAAAGGAATGATATATATGAAAGTTCTAGAACCTATTGGCGCAAGTCGTCAAACAAAGATAAAAAAACCAGAACTTCTAGCGCCTGCAGGAAATTTAGAAAAACTCAAAATTGCTGTTCATTATGGTGCGGATGCTGTGTTCCTAGGTGGACAAGAATATGGTTTAAGGTCAAATGCTGATAACTTTACGATGGAAGAAATTAAAGAAGGCGTTCAGTTTGCAGCAAAATATGGCGCAAAAATTTATGTTACAACAAATATTTTTGCTCATGATGAAAATATTCCAGGACTAGAAGAATATTTAAAAAATCTAAATGAAACGGGTGCACATGGTATTATAGTTGCTGATCCACTTATTATAGAAACGTGTAAACGTGTGGCACCTAATTTAGAAATCCATTTAAGTACACAACAATCTTTATCAAATTATCGTGCAGTTCAATATTGGAAAGAAGAAGGACTTGAGAGAGTCGTTCTAGCTCGTGAAACGAGTGCTGAAGAAATGCGCGAAATGAAAGAAAAAGTTGATATTGAAATAGAAACATTTATACATGGAGCAATGTGTATTGCATATTCTGGTAGATGTACATTAAGTAATCATATGACAGCAAGAGACTCAAATAGAGGTGGTTGTTGTCAAAGTTGTAGATGGGATTACGATTTAATATCAGTAGAAGAAGATGGAGAATTAGAGCCATATTTCGATGGTAATGAGATCACGCCTTTTGCAATGAGTCCAAAAGACTTGAAATTAATCGAATCAATACCTAAAATGATGGACATCGGTATAGATTCTCTAAAAATTGAAGGTCGTATGAAATCTATTCATTATATTGCTACTGTTGTATCTGTATATCGTAAAGTAATTGATCGCTATGCTGAGGATCCAGAAAACTTTAAAATCGATCCTAGATGGTTGATTGAATTAGATAAATGTGCGAATAGAGATACAGCACCAGCTTTCTTCGAAGGTGTACCACATTACGAAGAACAAATGTTTGGACACGAATCAAATAAAAAAACACCTTTTGATTTTTGTGGATTAGTGTTAGACTATGACGAAGTATCACAAATAGCTACCATCCAACAAAGAAATTATTTCAAGCCAGGACAAGAAATTGAATTTTTTGGACCTGAAATTGAAAACTTCACTCAAGTCATAGATAAGATATATGATGAAAATGGTGAAGAACTCGACGCAGCCAGACATCCACTTCAAGTCATTCAAATAAAAGTGGATCGTCAGATTTATCCAAATAACATGATGAGAAAGGGAATCGTTTGATGGGAAAGACTACAATTATAGGTATTGCAGGGGGTTCTGGTTCAGGTAAGACTTCTGTAACATCCGAAATTATGAAAAATTTAGATGGATATAGTGTTGCATTAATAGAACAAGATTACTATTATAAAGATCAATCGCATATGTCTTTTGAAGATAGATTGAAGACTAACTATGATCATCCATTCGCTTTCGATAATGAAAGATTAAAACAAGATTTAACTAGAATTAAAGATGGACATGCAATTGAAGTGCCTACGTATGATTATTCAAATCACACGAGAAGCGATAAGACGATTAGATTCGAACCTAAAGATGTTATTATACTTGAAGGTATATTCGCGCTTGAAAATGAAGATTTACGTAATTTAATGGATGTTAAGATTTATGTTGATACTGATGCTGACTTAAGAATTTTACGTCGTTTAACGAGAGACATTAAAGAAAGAGGACGTACGATGGAGTCAGTAATTGATCAATACTTATCAGTTGTAAGACCGATGCATATCCAATTTATTGAACCAACGAAGAAATATGCGGATATCATCATCCCTGAAGGTGGTAGTAATAAGGTAGCTATTGATATTATGACTACGAAAATTCAATCGTTAGTTAAAAATATTTAAATAATTATAAAGTAAAGGAAGATGGAAGAATGGAAACACAAAAAGAATTTCCTATGACACAGGAAGGTTTTAACAAATTAGAAAAAGAACTTGAAGAATTAAAAACAGTTAAGCGACCAGAAGTCGTTGAAAAAATAAAAGTAGCACGTAGTTTTGGTGACTTATCTGAGAACTCTGAATACGATGCAGCTAAAGATGAGCAAGGTTTCATTGAACAAGAAATTCAAAAAATCGAAAACATGATTCGTCATGCACAAATTATTGAAGATAATGGTTCAAAAAATGTTGTCCAAATCGGAAGAACTGTAACATTTACTGAAGTTCCAGGTAACGAAGAAGAAAGCTACAAAATTGTTGGTTCAGCAGAAGCAGACCCATTTGAAGGTAAAATTTCTAATGAGTCTCCAATTGCTAAAGCTTTAATTGGTAAAAAATTAAACGAAGAAGTAAATGTTCCATTACCAAATGGTAACGAAATGAAAGTTAAAATCGTAAAAATCGATTAATCGTATTATAATTTAGAAGGAAAGCTGTAGAAACGTATGAAACAAACGTTTTTACAGCTTTTTTTTATATAAATCATGGTATTATGATAAAGTATAATTGATTTAATTATCTGATTATTAAAAGCGTTAACAAAGGGGTGGTAAAATTGGATATTAAGCAAGTGAGTGAGACGCATTTTATGATTTATGAACAAAATGAAATCAGTCCAGAAATAAGGAATAAAATTTCGACGATTGCATTACATATTGAATCATTGCAACATCCAGCTGTTATAAGTGTGACATCATCATATCGATCAATCATGGTTGCATTTGATGCGAAACAATATACATACGAAACAGTCCTTCATGAACTAGACTTACATCATTTAAATCTTAATCAAGAAAATGCATCACATTCAAAAAAGTTGATAACATTACCAGTTGTATATGGTGGTGAATTTGGTCCAGATTTAAATATTGTTGCTGAACATGCACAATTATCAGAAGAAGAAGTGATTCAAATACATACTGAAGAAAATTATTTAATTTATGCAATTGGATTTTTACCTGGCTTTCCATTTTTAGGAGGACTAAATGAGAAAATACATACACCTAGAAAGGAAACGCCAAGAAGTAAAATCGTCCAAGGATCTGTTGGAATTGCAAATAATCAAACTGGACTTTATCCGAAATCATCACCAGGCGGATGGCAAATTATTGGTCGCACACCAATAGATGTTTTTAACTTAGATCGAGAGCCTATGATTTTATACGAAGCTGGAGACTATATTGCTTTTAAAGCTATTCATCAAGAAGAATTTACGCGAATTGAAGACGAGATTGTAAATGGCATATTTGATTATAGTCAGTTAGTAGGTGATTTGTAATGAAATGTATAAAACCAGGTTTGTTTACGACTGTTCAAGATATAGGTCGATCAAAATTTGAAAAAGATGGATTTTCTGAAGCGGGTGTTATGAATCAATATTTATACAGTATCGCGAATGCTTTAGTGGATAATGAAAATGCACCTGTATTAGAAGTGACATTAAATGGACCTACATTAAAATTTGAAGAACCGAATATCGTCGTATTTGTTGCATATGCTGCAGATATACAGCTTGATGATCAACCAATACCAGTAAATACAGCAATTTATGTAGAAAAAGGACAAGTGCTCAATATAAAGACTATTACATCTGGGGCAAGAGGCTATTTAGCTTTTCATAAATCTTTAAATATCGAACCGATATTAGACAGTGTATCAACACATAGTAGAAGTGGCATAGGTGGCATGAATGGAAGAACATTAAACAGAAATGATGTTTTGAAATTCAAAGATAAAACTATAAACCATGACATTATAGGTAATACGTTTAATATCAATCAATTAGAAGATGCAAACATCATTCCAATTATGGAAGGGCTACAATTTGATGAATTTACATTAGAAGCACATGACCAACTTGTTAATCAATCATATACAATATCAGAAATGTCAGATCGTATGGGTTATCGATTAAATGGGGATGAACCGCTTAAACATAAACATAACGCAGATATTATTTCTGAACCGATTGCACCAGGTAGTGTACAAGTTCCTATTAATGGTCAACCGATTATATTGCTTAATGATCGTCAGACGATAGGTGGTTATACAAAGATTGCTACAGTTAGTTTTATAGGTAGAGAAAAGCTTTCTCAATTAAAAGCAAATGATAGCATTACTTTTAAATGGATTTCGTTTGAAGATGCCACGCTTGAATATCAAACATATATTAAACAATTAGAAGCAGATATAGATGATATTAAACTGAAAAAATATAAAGATTTAAGCAATATTCGTCCTAAATCTAAAAATATAGCAAAACTTATAAAGGGGAATCAGTCATGAATATAGAAAAGATAGAAGAACTTATTAAACTCATGAAACAAAATCAAGTAAATTATATGAAATATAAAGATGAAACGGTCGAAGTCGAGTTAGATTTAAAATCAACATCAAATAACGTGACTACAACACCAGTCAATAATGTTGAAGAAAACACGCCAACTTCAAAACAAGAAGAACAGCTTAATACAATAGAAGCGGAAATCCTTGGAACATTTTATTTACAAGATGAAGAAACATTACAAAATCCACTTGTCAAAGTTGGAGATGAAGTGAAAAAAGGTCAAGTTGTCGGTTATATCGAATCAATGAAAGTACTCAATGAAGTTATAAGTGAGTATGACGGTATCGTTAATGATATACAAATTAATCATGGGGATCCTGTTGAATACGGACAAACGATTATCACATTGAAATAAGGGGGATTTATATGATTAAGCGTTTACTGATTGCAAACAGAGGCGAGATTGCGGTAAGAATCATTAGAACATGTAGAATGATGAATATCACAACAATCGCAATATATTCCAAAGCAGATAAAGATAGTTTACATGTGCAATTAGCAGATGAAGCCATTTGTATTGGACCAAGTCAATCAAGTGATAGTTATTTAGATATTGAACGCATTTTAGAAGCTTGTAAGATGAGTAAAGCAGATGCGATTCATCCTGGTTATGGATTTTTATCAGAATCCACGACTTTTAGAAAAAGAGTAGATGAAGAAAATATTATCTTTGTTGGTCCTAGTTATAACACGATCGATTTAATGGGAGATAAAATAAAAGCAAGAGAAACGATGTACAACGCGAACGTACCTATTATTCCTGGGTCTATTGGAGAAGTAAAGACAGTTAAAGAAGCAGAAGAAGTTGCTCAAAAAATAGGATATCCATTTGTGTTAAAGGCTGCTAGTGGCGGTGGTGGTAAAGGTATTCGAATCGTACAAGAACCTGACCAACTTGAACAATTCTTTAAAGAGGCTCAATCTGAAGGCGAAAAATACTTTGGAGATAAACGTGTGTATATTGAAACATTTATTGATGAAGCTAGACATGTGGAAGTTCAAATACTCGCGAGCAAACATGGTGAAGCAATTCATCTCGGTGAACGAGATTGTTCAATTCAAAGAAAGAACCAAAAGTTAATCGAAGAAGCACCTTGTGCAGCATTAGATCAAAGTACAAGAAATTCGTTACACACAGATGCTGTAAAAGCCGCTAAAGCTTGTAATTATGAAAGTGCTGGAACAATTGAATTTTTACTAACTGATGACGGCTATTATTTCTTAGAAATGAATACACGCATTCAAGTTGAACATACAGTCACAGAATTATTAACAGGTGTTGATTTAATTAAGCAACAAATATTAGTAGCTAATGGTGAGAAGTTATCTATTAATCAAGAGGATATCCATTTTGATGGGCATGTGATTGAATGTCGTATAAATGCAGAAAATCCAGAAAAACAATTCCGCCCAGCAGCAGGTGTTGTTCAAGCTTTACATTTACCTAATGGATTTAATACGAGAGTAGACAGTATGTTATATGATGGTTATCAAATTCCACCATACTATGATTCATTAGTCGCTAAAATACTTGTTAAAGGTGAAGATAGACTTGAAGCAATTGAAAAAATGAAAGGTACGTTAGAAGAAACGGTCATTGATGGTTTTCCGACAACGTTAGACTTTTTATATCGCGTGTTGAGTTATGAACCATATATTAAAAATGATATAACCATTAAGTTTCTACATGAACATAAAATCGTTTAAGGAGAGGGTATTGTGGTACAAGTTGATTTGAATTGTGATTTAGGAGAAAGCTTTGGTAACTATAAACTTGGTAATGATGAAAGTATATTACCTTTAATCACTTCTGCAAATGTCGCTTGTGGTTTTCATGCAGGAGATCAACACGTTATGAATGAAACAGTTAAATTGGCGGTTCAACATGATGTACATATAGGTGCTCATCCAGGTTTTCAAGATTTAATTGGATTTGGGCGTAGAAACATAGATGTTACACCAGAAGAAGTTTATGATTTAGTGATTTATCAATTAGGTGCATTAGCTGGATTTTGTAAAATACACGAAACAAAAATACACCATGTTAAGCCACATGGTGCGTTATATCAAATGGGTGCTAAAGATCCAGAAATTGCCGATGCAATTGTTAAAGCGGTGAAAGATTTTGATGATCAGTTATTATTCGTTGGTTTATCTAATAGTGAACTAATCGAATCATGTAAACGTCATAATTTAACATATAAGAGTGAAGTATTTGCTGATCGTGCATACGAGGATAATGGCCAATTAGTTTCTAGGAAAAAAGAAGGTGCGCTTATTAAAGATACAAACCAAGCTGTCGCACAAGTTATTAAAATGGTTAAAGAATCTAAAGTTATCACGATAAATGGAAATGAAATTCCGATTGAAGCAGATACAATATGTGTACATGGAGACGGACAACATGCTTTAGATTTTGTTCAAGAAATTATTCGACAGTTTAAAGCTGAAGGCATAGAAATTAGTGCAATGAAATAGGAGGAAAGCGTATGAAGCAAAATAAAGGGTATGAGGAGTTAAATCAACCGTTTGAAATAACAAATAAACATAGAAGAATTCTATGGGGTGCAGTATTCTTAATGGCTACTTCATCTATTGGACCAGCATTTTTAACTCAAACGGCAGTTTTTACTGAGCAATTTCTTGCAAGCTTTGCATTTGCAATACTTGCATCTATTCTGATTGATATCGGTGCACAAATTAATATTTGGCGTGTTATCACAGTTGTAGGTAAAGGTGGACAAGATATCGCGAATGATGTGTTTAAGGGGTTAGGTACATTTATCGCAATATTAATCGCTATTGGTGGGCTAGCATTTAACATCGGTAACGTTGCAGGTGCTGGGCTAGGACTTAATGCGATATTCGGTTTAGATGTAAGAATTGGTGCAGGTATTACAGGCGTATTAGCAATTTTAATATTTGTTGTTAAAAACGCACAAAAAGTCGTAGATATTATTACACAAATATTAGGTGTACTCATGATTGCCATTGTTGCTTATGTAATGGTATTAACGAAACCACCAGTTGTCGAAGCGGCACAAAAAATGATTGTACCTGATGATATTAGTAAACTCATTGTACCAATCATCACATTGGTTGGTGGAACTGTTGGTGGTTATATTACATTTGCAGGTGCTCATAGATTGTTAGAAGCAGGTATCACTGGAAAAGGTTATATACCATTTGTAAATAGAGCGGCCATTTCAGGTATTTTAACAACGGGTATAATGAGAACATTTTTATTCTTAGCAGTACTTGGTGTTGTTGTTACAGGATTCACTTTAAATCCAGACAATCCACCAGCTTCTGTATTTGAACATGTATTAGGACCTGTCGGTAAACAAGTATTCGGTGTTGTATTATTTGCAGCAGCATTATCATCAGTAATTGGCTGTGCATACACAAGTACAACATTTATTCAATCATTGCATCCATCTATTAAAAATCATAGAAACTTAGTTATTATTATTTTCATAGTTGTTTCATCTATTGTATTCTTAACAATTGGTAAGCCGGTTAAATTATTAATTATTGCTGGTGCATTGAACGGTTTAATTTTACCAGTAACTTTAGGAACAATTTTAATTGCTTCTAAGAAGAAAAGTATCGTTGGTGACTATAAACACCCAACTTGGATGATTGTAATTGGTGTTGTTGCTGTTGTTACAACATTAATAGCAGGGGTATTATCATTACAAGGCTTACAAAGTTTATGGAATAGTTAAAAACGTATTTCAAAGTATACTAATTATGTTAATATAAATATTGAATGAATATGATGGAGTGATAAAGCATGATTGGTATTATTGGAGCAATGGAAGAAGAAGTAGAAATATTAAAGTCATCTATTGAAAATAGAGAAACAATCCAAATTGCACATGTTATTTTTTATAAAGGTAATATAGAAGATAAACAAGTTGTATTAGCACAAAGTGGTATTGGTAAAGTAAATGCTGCAATTACAGCAACATTACTAATCAATGAATTTAAACCAGATTTAATCATTAATACAGGGTCAGCAGGTTCTGTTGATAGCGAATTAAATATTGGTGATATCATTATTAGTAATAAAGTTTATTATCATGATGTCAATGCAACGGCATTTGGCTATAAATTGGGACAAGTACCAAGTATGCCAGAATTTTATGAAACTGATAGTAAATTAATCGACTTAGCGAAATCATCAATAGAACAGCTTGATTTAAATGGTATTGTTGGTGAGGTTGCTACAGGTGATAGTTTCATTGGCTCAATTGATCAGCGTAAAGTGATTAAATCTAACTTTCCTACTGCAAGTGTCGTAGAGATGGAAGCTGGTGCAATTGCGCAAACTTGTTACCAATATAATGTGCCTATTATTGTTACGAGAGCTGTTTCAGATTTAGCAGATAAAGAATCTGATGTTACTTTTGAAGAATTTTTAAAAGTAGCTTGCGTCAATTCTAGTAAAATTGTAAAATTATTATTAAATAGAGTGGCATAAGGAGGCAGTTTCATGTTAATATTAATGGCTATCGCTGTCATTGCTACAGCACTTGTTGGTTATGTGATTTATGCGAATACAGAAGTTGAAAAATCTTCTGACCGTGAAATTACAGAATAATATTTAGTGTTGCGAATCATAAGTGATTTGCAACACTTTTATTTTGTATTCAACTAAAGGAATGTATATATGATTTATGTTAAAATAAAAGATAATATTGAGGTGTAATAATGGGATTATTTACAAAATATTTTTTACCAAATGAATATGTTCAATCAGTATTTAATATCGAACCTGAACATTTAAAATCTAAAAATATAAAAGCAATTATCACAGACTTAGATAATACATTAGTAGGTTGGGATGTTAAAGATCCAACTGATGAAGTGAGAAATTGGTTTGAAAATATGAAAGATAATGGTATAACAGTTACGATTGTTTCTAATAATAATCAAGAACGTGTTGCGTCATTTTCATCAACATTAAATATTGATTATATTTTTAAAGCACGTAAACCACGTGGTAAAGCTTTTAGACAAGCAGCTAAATTAATGAACGTCAATAAGTCTGAAGTAGTTGTTATTGGTGATCAAATGTTAACAGATGTGTTTGGTGGAAATAGAAACGGATTATATACAATTATGGTCGTACCTGTGAAAAAGACAGATGGTTTCGTTACGAAATTCAATCGATTAATAGAAAGAAGATTTTTAAATTACTTTAAGAGAAAAGGTTTAATTAACTGGGAGGAATAAATTTGACAGAGTTTGCTAAATGTATTGGTTGTGGTGCAACACTTCAATCTGAAAATCCAAATGAAGCTGGATACGTTCCACAATCAAGTTTGAATAAAGAAGATGTCATTTGTAAAAGATGTTTTAGACTTAAAAATTATAACGAAGTCCAAGATGTTGATTTAACAAGTGAAGATTTTCTAAACATGTTGAAATCTCTTCACAATGAAGATGGTCTTATTGTCAATGTTGTGGATGTATTTGATTTAGAAGGATCTATGATACATCGCTTAAAAGATATAGTAGGTAAGAAAAAAGTCGTACTTGTCGCGAATAAAATGGATATCTTACCTAAAGCTATTAATAAAAGAAGAGTTGAAATTTGGTTAAGAAATCGTGCGAAAGATTTTGGACTTAATCCTGACGAAGTTGTATTGATTTCTGCATATAAAAATCAAGGAATTGATGATTTACTATCAACTATCGAGAAAGTAAGAGATGGTAAAGATGTTTATGTAGTGGGTACAACAAACGTTGGTAAATCTACATTAATCAATAGATTGATTGAAAAGAGTGTCGGTGAAAAAGAAGTGATTACAACAAGTCATTTTCCTGGTACAACATTAGATATGATTGATATTCCATTAGATGATGATTCATATATGTTTGATACACCTGGTATTATTCAAAGTCATCAAATGACGCATTACGTTACAGATAAAGAATTGAAAGTTGTTTTGCCTAAAAAAGAAATTAAGCCAAAAGTTTATCAATTAAACGAAGAACAAAGCTTATTCTTAGGTGGCTTAGTTAGAGTAGATTATGTAAGTGGCGGTAGACGTTCTTTAACATGTTTTGTATCAAACGACTTAAACATTCATAGAACAAAGTTATCAAACGCTGAAGATTTATGGAAACGTCAAATTGGTGAGCTTCTTAAACCACCATATGATCCATCAAACTTTAACTTCGACAACTTAAAAACAACTGAGATTACAACCGAATCTGAAAGAAAAGATGTTATGATTTCAGGATTAGGATTTGTAACTGTAGATGCAGGTGCAGAAATACATGTTACGGCGCCTAAAGAAGTCGAAGTTACATTAAGAACATCTATTTTATAAGAGGTGAATTAAATGAAGTTTGGAGTTATCGGACATCCTATTAACCATTCGCTTTCACCGATTATGCACGCAGCAAGTTTTGAAGCATTAGGTAGGGAAGATGAATATGGTGCTTTAGATATTCCACCAGAACAATTTAAACATATTAAAGAAATAATAAATGAAAAAGCTTTAGACGGCTTTAATATTACAATACCTCATAAAGAATCCATCTTGCCTTATTTAGATGAAGTATCTTCAAATGCTAAGCATATTGGTGCTGTTAACACAGTTCTAATACAAGATAATAAATGGATTGGGTATAATACAGATGGTATTGGTTTTGTTAAAGGTTTAATTGAACATTACGGTAGCATTCAAGATCGTAAAATTTTAGTACTTGGTGCTGGTGGTGCGAGTAAAGGTATTGTTTCGGAAATGCAGAAGTTTACGAATCATAAAATAACAGTGGCAAATAGAACGATGTCTAGATTTGATAATTGGCAAATTGATATTGAAACTATAAGTCTGACAGATGTTCAATCTGTTCTTCATACATTTGATATTATTATTAATACGACACCGGTTGGCATGAATACACAGCATAGTGAATTCATTATTCCTGTGGAGAAGATAAGTAAAAATAGTTTAGTTTGTGATATTATCTATATTCCTGACAAGACACCGCTACTGCAAGCATGTGAACAAGCAGGTATTGCAATATATAACGGATTGGATATGTTCGTTTATCAAGGCGCAGAAAGTTTTAAAATATGGACGGGACAAGAAGCCCATATAGAATCAATGAGAAATAAAGTACAAGAGGAACTTAAAAGGAGATCATTATGTTAACAGGTAAACAAAAGAGATATTTAAGAAAAGAAGCGCATCATTTAGATCCAATTTTCCAAATTGGAAAAGGCGGATTAAATGACAATATGATAGAACAAGTGCAAGACGTACTTGAAAAAAGAGAATTGATCAAAATTCATATCTTACAAAATAATATGGATGATCATAAAGAAGTAGCTGAATCAATTGCTGAACAAGCAGGTGCTGAACTCGTACAACTTATCGGTAATATTATTGTCTTATATAAAGAATCTAAAGAAAATAAGAGATTAGAACTACCATAATATTATGAAAAAGCTCATGATCTATGGAGGTCAATTTAATCCAATTCATATTGGACATATGTTAGTTGCGAGTGAAGCATATCAATTTGTTCAACCTGATAAATTCATTTTCTTACCAAGTTATCAATCACCACTTAAAGAACATAACGAATCTTATTTAATAGAATCAGAACGTGTAAAAATGTTAGAATTAGCTATTGAAGATTTGCAATTCGGTGAAGTTGATGAGAGAGAACTTAATAGAAAAGGTACGAGTTACACATTTGATACAATTAAAGAATTTAAACAAGAATTTCCTGATTATCAAATATATTTTGTAATCGGTTCAGATCAATACGAGAATTTGCATAAATGGAGAAACATTGCAGAATTAAAAGAATTGTTAACATTTGTAGTTGTTAATAGAGAAGTTGATAAACAAGATGTTAAAGAAGGGATGTTAGCATTACACATTCCTAGAATTGATGTAAGCTCAACAGACATTCGCAATAGATGTAAAAATCGTCAATCTATAAAGATGCTCGTTACGCCACGAATTGAAAGATATATCAAAAGGGGACGATTGTATGAAAATTAAAAAAGCAGTCAAATTGGTTGAAGAAACGTTACCATCAAAAAGATATAATCACTCTATGAGAGTAGCCGAAACAGGTAAGAAAATGGCAGAAATCTTTGATGGTGACATGAAAAAAGTTGAATTAGCAGGTATACTGCATGATTTATGTAAATATGAAGAACTTTCAGCGTTATATCAAAGTGTAACGCAATATGATCTAGGGCAAGATTTATTGAGTTATGGCTCAGAAATACTACATGGACCAGTTGCTGCTGCAAGGCTTAAAGATCAATATGATATAAATGATGAAGATATTTATTACGCAATTTATAGTCATACGACTGGTAGAGCGCAAATGAATAAGACTGAAAAAATAATTTTTATTGCTGACTATATTGAACCTAAAAGAACAACTCCAGGTGTAGACGAAATTAGAGATATTGTCTTTAAAGAACGCAACTTGGATAAAGCAGTATATGAAATATCAAAACGTACAGTGTTACACTTAATTAATAAGGATAAAACAGTACATTTAAAAACTATAGAATGCTTAAATTATTATAATATGCATTCAGAACAATAAAGGAATGGTTAAATGAATTCAAATGATTTAATGAAACAAACGTTACTCGCATGTGATGATAAACGTGCTGAAGACATTATTGCAATTGATATGAAAGGTATTAGCGATATAGCTGATTATTTTGTTGTATGTCATGGTAACAGTGACAAGCAAGTTCAAGCTATTGCAAGAAATGTTAAAGATGAAGCGGAAATAAATGAAGTATTAGTGAAAAGACTAGAAGGCTTTAATGAAGCAAGATGGGTATTAATTGATTTAGGTGACGTTGTTGTACACGTATTCCATAGAGAAGAGCGTGATTACTACGACTTAGAAAGATTATATAAAGACGCACCAATTATCACTCTAAATGAGGTAGCACAATAATGGCATACAATCGTATGAGCCATTACTATGACCTTCTAACTGAAGATCAACCATATGATAAATGGAAACACATCGTCGGTCATTATGTTACAGGTAATGATAACGATATTTTGGATATTGGTTGTGGTACAGGACGCTTAACAGAACAATTATTAGAATATGGTCGCGTAAGTGGACTTGATTTAAGTGAAGAGATGTTAGAAGTGGCAGAAAGTCGTAATCCTAATATTAATTGGTATTGCCAAGATATGAGAGATTTAGACTTACCACAAAGTTACAATGTAATTACTATCTTTTGTGACAGCTTGAATTATATAACAGACCCTGAAGAAGTTCTTCAAGTATTTAACTATGTTAATCAATTTTTAAATGATGGTGGATTGCTAATATTTGATGTGCATTCGCTATATAAGATGAATCACCAATTTAATAACCGTAACTATATTGATGAAACAGAACAATTAACTTTAGCATGGCAAGCAATTGCTGGTGAAGAACCTAATAGTGTATATCATCAAATGTCATTTTTCATTGAAAGAGAAGATGGACTTTACGAACGATTCGATGAAGAACATTATCAAGTCACATATGAAATCGACCTTTATAAACAACTTTTAGACTTTGCTGGATTTAAAGTTGAAAGTGTATTTACTGATTTCAATATCGATCAATTTGATGAAAATGGCGATAGACATTTTATAGTTGCAAGAAAGTAATTTAGAACACTTCCTACGTTTAATAATGTAGGAGGTGTTTTTTTGAAATATATTTATGAAATGAAGGAATGGCTAATAGAGAATTACCAACTTGCAATCATCATGATTGTTGTATTATTTTTCATTTGTAATAGCCTTTTCACTGGTAATGATGATAATGAAGCTATCATTCATCAACAAGATACAACAAATGAAGTTAAACAACAGTCTTCAGATGATAACGCTGTTGATAAGACAGATGAATCTAAATCTACTAAAGAAGTTAATAGAAACGTAGTAGTAGATGTAAAAGGAGCTGTTAATTATCCCAATACATATACTATGTCTTCAAAGGATCGCGTACATGATGTATTAAAGAAAGCTCAAACAAAGCATAATGCAGATTTGTCTAAAATCAATTTATCAGAACGACTTAAAGATCAAATGTATATATATGTTCCAATAAACGGCGAACATGTGCCTAGTGTTAATACAAACCAATCTACAAATGATAAAGTAGAAGTCAATATTAATACAGGTGATAAATCAGAAATCGAAAAGTTACCTGGTATCGGTCCAAGTAAAGCAGATGCCATTTTACATTATAGAGAAACAAATGGAGAATTTAAAACTGTTGATGATTTGAAGAAGGTTAAAGGATTTGGAGATAAAACAGTCGAAAGTTTAAAAGATTTTATCGTTTTAAATTAAATTGCATTTATACTTGTTAAATTTTACAATAAGAATATATGAAAGGTAGGTCGATGTGTAATGGATAGAATTGAATGGAAAGAATACTTTATGGCTCAAAGTCATCTATTATCATTAAGGTCAACGTGTGAACGGTTATCTGTCGGTGCAACAATCGTTAAAGATAATAGAGTGATTGCTGGTGGATATAATGGGTCTGTTTCAGGAGAAGAACATTGTATAGATAATGGCTGCCTTGTAGTGGACGGTCATTGTATAAGAACTATTCATGCTGAAATGAATGCGATTATACAATGTGCTAAGTTAGGTGTTTCCTCAGAAGGTGCGACTATTTATGTTACACATTTTCCTTGTCTAAATTGCACGAAATCAATTATACAAGCTGGTATTAAACAAATTTATTATGCTGACGATTATCATAATCATACATATGCAATACAACTGTTAGAACAGTCCGGTGTACACTACGAAAAAATCAATTTCCATCCAGAAGACATTATTAAATATTTAAAGTAAGGACTAATATTTAAGATGTGGTTTTATTTTGCACTTTATTTATTGTCCGGTTTAATTTTCTTTGTACATCCTTATGTAAGTATATTCATGCTCATTATCTTAGTTATAAGTTGCTATATTAAATGGCAATCATTAAAAATTTTGGTAATGAGCTTTATATTTTTTATGATAGGTTACTTAATTTATCCAAATGATCCATTACAATATTACGAATCATTTAACGTCTCAAAAAATCATAAAAATTATACTGAAGTGATTCAGTTTGGAGATAAGTTAACGATTGATGGAGACGGCTTTCAAGCTGAAGGACAAATCCATAATCAAACGTTTAAAGCATTTTATACGATTAAAAATGAAAAAGAAAAGCTTAAACTTTTAAATCAAATGCCGTATTTAAAAAATTGTCGTATTACTTACTCTTTAAATCAAACTATACCTAATACTAACGCATTAAAATTTCAATACTTTGAGTTTTTGCAAAATCATGATATTAAAGGTGTTATTAAAATAGAACAATTATTTTTTAATACTTGTACAAGTCGGTCATTAAATATGATCGAACGTATTCAACTATATCGAACGAATTTAATCCATGAGATGAAACAACTTGATATAGATGGTGTTGATGATATTATTGCGCTCACTTTAGGGGATACAACTTATTTAAGTGAAGAAAGAATAGAGCAGCTTAAAAAATTAGGTATATATCATTTATATGCTGTAAGTGGATCGCATGTCGCATTGTTAAATATATTTTTATTCAAATTATTACTTAGGATGAACATCAAATATCATCATGCCGAGAATATGATATTTATTTTATTACCTATATATGCTGTTTTAACTAGTTTAAGTCCGAGTGTTCTTAGAGCAGTAGGTGTGGTAATGGTTTATATGATTTTGAATAAAGTCATGAAAATAGACGCTTTACAAATACTATCTATCACTTTCATTGTTTATACAATTTATAATCCTCATATTATTTTCGATATTGGTTTCCAATTATCCTATATCGTCTCCACGTTTATCATTTTATGTATACCACTTATAAAATCTTTCAATACAATCCACAAAATCATTACGATCAATGTCGTATCTCAATTATCCTCATTTGTCATATTACTGATTCACTTTAATACTTTTCAATGGCTAGGATTTATAACAAACTTCATCTTTATCCCACTTTTTGAATTAATTATTTTTCCACTTGTGATGTTATTCATGTTGATGTTTGCCACTTTTGGGGAAGTTCCTAATTTATTTACGACACTAATAGAAATTTGTATGAAACAAACTTTTAAATTAATAGATGTTATGAGTCGTATTCCTATAAATGAGTTGGTCGTTAAAAATCTAACCGAATGGATATATTTAATCATTCTCATTATAGAAGTGTTAGTTTTAATGTTATTTATTAAAAGGATATATATTAAATCTTTACTCCTTTTCACAATGTTAGTCATTGCCATCACATATCACTTTAATCATAACGAGGTTGTTTTAAAATTTCTTGATATTGGTCAAGGAGATGCAATGATTGCTTATCATCATGATGTGAATCAAATTGTGATGATTGATACTGGTGGTAAAGATAAATTGAAGAAGAAACCGTGGCAAACTAGAAATAAAATATCAAATTATACAGATTCAATTATTGTGCCCGAACTTAAAGAAAAGGGATTTCAAAAGATTGATTATTTAATCATTACACATCCACATGCAGTTCATATGGGAGAATTAGCTACTTTGAGTAAAAAGGTATCAATTAAACATTTAATTATCAACAAGAAGACTTGGGATAGTCGTGAATTAAAACATTTGTTAGAAGAGGTTAAAGAAACGAACACACAAATTGTAGATAGCTCAAATTTGAATGAATTAAAGATTGGAGAATCGACGTATAAATTTTTTAACCAAAATAGTCCGAATTATGAAGATAAGAATGATACGTCAATCGTTACTGAAATCACTTCGTTTGGCAGAACAATATTAACGACGGGTGATGCAACAGAAAAGGTAGAGCAAAGTATATTGAGTCAACTTAAAGGTAATTATGATATTTTAAAAGTAGCGCATCATGGTAGTTTAACAAGTACAAGTGATAGTTTTTTATTCAAAGCAAAGCCACAAATATGTGTTATAAGTTCTGGTCGACATAATAGACACGGGCTACCGAAAGAGGCCATTGTAAATAAACTTAAACAAAACAATTGTAAAGTGTTCAATACACAAGATTACGGAATGGTGCAATTTCAAATCAATAAAGACACCATGATGATGACAAATGGACTACAAGAACATAATAAAAAAGCTTACAATCGACAGTAGTCGTTTGTAAGCTTATATAAATGGATTTGATATATTAGTTTGGTAGTAAACTGAATACTTGTGCAATAATATAAATTGCAGCTAAGAATACAAAACCAATTATAAATCCAAATCCAGAGTCTTTAACATCATTGTTACGCCCTTGAGTATTTTCACCTTCAAATCTGTTCATATGACTCCCTCCTATACTTACTTTCATTATATGATATTAAACTTAAAAATGCTATACTTAATTAGAACTTTATAAGAGAGGGAGACTTATTTTGGAAGACAATATTGTATTGAATTATGGTGCAGTAAATGCACTTATTGAGAAAAAATCTGACGAAATTATAAATCAATATTTAGGTGGAGAAAGAGACGATTTCAATTATGTTAAATTTGATTTATACGAAACACCTATTTCAAGTGCGATAGAAGAATCATTAACTTTACCATTCCTCTCAGACAAAAAAGTTGTACATGTTAAGAATGCTTACCTTTTTACAGGAGAAAAAGTTAGTACTCAAATTAATCAAAATATCGATCAATTGATTCAATTTATTGAACAGTATGATGGTGATACGTTAGTCGTGTTTGACGTGTTTAATGAGAAGTTAGATGAGAGAAAGAAACTCGTTAAAACAGTTAAGAAAAATGCAAGACTTAATAAAATTGACCAAATGACTGAACAAGAAATTAAACAATGGATTAAATCTTATTTGCATGAACAATATAAAGATATTAAAGAAGATGCATTGATAGAATTTCTAGAACTGACAGGAATTCAATTTAATATAATTAAAGCGGAATTGGATAAATTAGTGTTATTTATTGGTGATGAAGCGGTTATTAATAAACAGGACGTTAAAGAAATTGTGAGTCGTTCTCTAGAACAGAATGTATTTTTGTTAACGGAATATATTCAGAAAGGTCAAAAAGAAAAGTCTATTAATTTACTGAAAGACTTAATCAATATGAAAGAAGAGCCGATTAAGCTGTTAGCGTTAATCACAAGTAATTATCGCTTGTATTATCAATGTAAGATACTTGCTGGTAAACATTATAGCGAACAACAAATTGCTAGAACGATTGGTGTACATCCATATAGGGTAAAACTGGCATTACGTATTACTAGAAAGCTATCACTCGATCGTTTATTAGCGACTATTGATATTTGTGCTGATACAGATTACCAATTGAAATCTTCATATATGGATAAAGTACTCATATTAGAACTTTTCATTTTGAAAATATAAGATATGAGGTTGGTATTTCATTCCATAAAAAAAGGGCGTGACACAGAATGTTCTGTGTCACGCTCTCACATAATTAGTTAGCTTTTGACATTAAGCTTGATTTAATTCTATCAGCTTTATTTGAATGAATTAGATTGTTTTTAGAAGCTTTATCAACTTTTTTAACAGCTAATGAAACTAATTCAGCTTTGTTTTCAGCATTGTTTTCGATTGCAGTTTTAGCAGCTTTTACAGCTGAACGCATATCATTTTTTTGTGAAATGTTAGCAGCGTCTTTCTTTTCTGTAACAGCAACGCGTTTAATAGCAGATTTAATGTTTGGCATGAGAGTCACCTCCTAAATATGTTGTCCGTGATCAAATATTTTTTGATTGCAACAAAAAATATTTTATCAAATGTAGGGCATAAGTGCAATGATTATTTACACATTCCTTATAAAGCATAACACTTTATTGATAGTTTGATAATACGTTTGCATTTATTTCATAAAGACGGTATCATATCAAAGATGCGACTTACATTTAATACATGTAAAATTAACGAGAAAGTTGGAGTTCAAATGGACAGAACTAAACGCCTAGAGCGCCAAAATAAAATTAGAAACTTTTCTATCATTGCTCATATTGACCATGGTAAATCTACGTTAGCTGATAGAATTTTGGAAAATACAAAAAGTGTAGAATCACGTGAAATGAAAGAACAATTATTAGATTCTATGGATCTTGAAAGAGAACGTGGTATAACAATCAAACTTAATGCTGTTCGATTAAATTATACTGCTAAAGATGGGGAAACATATATCTTACATTTAATTGATACACCGGGGCATGTCGATTTTACATATGAAGTTTCAAGATCACTAGCAGCATGTGAAGGTGCGATTTTAGTTGTTGATGCTGCACAAGGTATCGAAGCACAAACGTTAGCAAACGTATATTTAGCTTTAGACAACGACTTAGAATTAATACCTGTTGTCAATAAAATCGATTTACCTGCAGCTGAACCTGAGCGTGTTAAACAAGAAATTGAAGACGTAATTGGTTTAGATGCAAGTGATGCAGTACTTGCAAGTGCTAAATCTAATATTGGAATTGAAGACATATTAGAGAAAGTTGTAGAAATGGTGCCACCTCCAGAAGGTGATCCAGATAACCCATTACAAGCGCTTATTTTTGATTCTTCTTTTGATGCTTATAGAGGTGTAATTTCTTCTATACGTGTTGTTGAAGGTTCAGTTAAAGCTGGAGACAAGATTCAAATGATGTCTACAGGTAAGACATTTGAAGTTACTGAAGTGGGGATTAATACACCGAAACAACTTCCAGTTGATACTTTATCTGTCGGGGATGTAGGTTATATTGTAGCTTCAATTAAAAATGTTGGAGATTCCAACGTTGGTGATACTATCACTTTAGCTGACAGACCTGCTGAGAAGCCGTTAAAAGGATATAAAAAGATGAATCCAATGGTATTCTGTGGATTATATCCAATTGATAATAGTAAATACAATGATTTAAGAGAAGCACTTGAAAAGCTTCAACTTAATGATGCATCTTTAGAATTTGAAGCTGAAACTTCTCAAGCTTTAGGCTTTGGTTTCAGAACAGGTTTCTTAGGTTTACTACACATGGAAATTATTCAAGAAAGAATTGAAAGAGAATTTAATATTGAACTGATTGCGACTGCACCGTCAGTTATCTATGAATGTGAATTAACAGATGGCGAAAAATTACAAATTGATAATCCATCACAATTCCCAGACCCACAAAAAATCAACAGAATATATGAACCATACGTTAAAGCAACAATGATGGTTCCGAATGATTATGTTGGTGCTGTAATGGAACTATGCCAGAAAAAACGTGGTAACTTTAAGACGATGGATTATTTAGATGATATTCGTGTCAATATTATTTATGAACTTCCATTATCTGAAGTTGTATTCGATTTCTTTGATCAGTTGAAATCTAATACGAAAGGTTATGCATCGTTTGATTATGAATTAATCGGATATCAAGAAAGTAAACTTGTTAAAATGGATATTTTATTAAATGGTGATAAAGTAGATGCATTAAGCTTTATCGTCCATAAAGAGTTTGCATATGATAGAGGTAAAGCAATAGTAGATAAATTAAAAACATTAATCCCAAGACAACAATTTGAAGTACCAGTTCAAGCAGCAATTGGTAATAAAATAGTAGCTCGAACAAACATTAAATCTATGGGTAAAAATGTTTTAGCAAAATGTTACGGTGGGGATATAAGCCGTAAACGTAAGTTACTTGAAAAACAAAAAGCAGGTAAAGCTAAGATGAAATCAGTAGGTAATGTGGAAATTCCACAAGATGCATTCTTAGCCGTGCTTAAAATGGATGAAGAATAATTTTGAAACAGCTGCATAATATGTAGCTGTTTCTATTTTTAAAGGAGCGTTTATATGGCAAAAAGTGTATATATTCATATACCTTTCTGTGTGAGAATTTGTACTTATTGTGATTTTAATAAGTTCTATATTGCTAATCAGCCGGTAGATGAGTACTTAGATTGTTTGATAAAAGAGATGTCAACGAGAAAAGATAAAGAAGTTGAAACTGTCTTTGTTGGTGGAGGTACGCCTACAGCATTATCTGAAGCACAACTTGAAAGATTACTGCAAGCTATTAACGATTTATTTGTGATTACAAAAGAGTATACATTTGAAGCTAATCCAGATGAATTAACAGAAGCAAAAATAAAATTACTCAAACAATATGGTGTGAACAGATTATCATTAGGTGTTCAAACATTTGATGATGAATTGTTAAAAGTATTAGGAAGAACTCATCATAGTGACGATATTGAAAAAGCCGTTACATTATCTAGAAAACATAAAATCCCTTCTGTAAGTTTAGATCTTATGTTTCATTTACCAGGTCAAACATTAGAACAATTTGATGATTCACTTAATAAGGCACAATCACTTGATGTAGATCATATTTCAAGTTATGCACTTATACTTGAACCTAAGACGCAATTCTACAATTTATATAGAAAAGGGCGTTTGAAATTACCTAATGAAGATTTAGGTGAAGAAATGTATCAACATTTGAAAAAGAAATTAGCAGACTCTAACCTTAATCAATATGAAATCTCTAACTTCTCGAAAGAAGGGCATGAATCTCTTCATAATAAAGTATATTGGAAAAATGAAGAATATTATGGTTTCGGTGCAGGTGCTCATGGCTATATTAATGGTGTACGCTATGGAAATATAAATCCGGTTAACCAATATATTAAGAAGTTAAAGAATGGTGAAATGCCTGTATTGCAAAGTACAGAAGTCTCATTGAAAGAACAAATGGAAGAAGAAATGTTTCTTGGATTAAGAATGACTAAAGGTGTGTCCAAAACTAAATTCCAAAATAAGTTTGACCAATCAATAGAAGATGTATTTGGTCAACATGTGAAAGAACTCATTGAACAAGAATTATTACTAGATGAACAAGACTATTTACGCTTAAGTAATCGCGGACAAATAATCGGAAATGAAGTGTTTGAGAAGTTTTTATTAAGCTAAAAATATGTATTAAAAA
The DNA here is from genome assembly GCF_022386965.1 of Mammaliicoccus sp. B-M6. Lineage (NCBI taxonomy): Bacteria > Bacillati > Bacillota > Bacilli > Caryophanales > Staphylococcaceae > Mammaliicoccus > Mammaliicoccus sp. B-M6. Next base: position 47,356 of record NZ_JAJNHJ010000001.1, on the reverse strand, counting down.
AAGATATAAAAATTGAATGCTTTAACGTTGACTTTCTTTGACCAATTTGATAAATTATAATTAGCACTTGGGAAGATAGAGTGCTAATCGAGGTGATGACATGATTACTGAGAGGCAATTACAAATTTTGAATGTAATTGTTGAGGATTATGTTGAGTTAGGACAACCAATTGGTTCTAAGTCGATTATTGAAAGGCATCAATTGCCGATTAGTCCAGCGACAGTTAGAAATGAAATGAAACAATTAGAAGATTTGAACCTTCTTGAGAAGACACATACGTCATCAGGTCGTATTCCTTCTGAACAAGGGATTAAGTATTATGTTAATCAATTACTTGAGTCTAAATCTCAAAGTAAGAAAAGCTTAAATTGGTTTGAACCTTTTCAAGATAAAAATCAATATGATGTAAACGCAATGCTTAAATGGTTAGCATTAGAAATTTCAAATCGATCACATTATACAACTGTAGTACTCGGACCGAATAAATTTTCAAGATTTATATTTGAAATTCATTTTGTGAGAGTCAGCCCAACTCATCTCATGGGCGTCATTGTATTTACAGATGGTTATGTAGAGAAAGTTCATATTCAAATTCATGAATCTTTAAATCAATTACAAATTGAGAAATTTATGAACTACTTAAACCAGTATTTTAAGCAAAATACTTTAACTACAATGATAAAAACGTTAGAATCATTATCGTTGTCATTCATTGATCAAGAATTTATTAATAATTTTAAACAAGCGTTATTAACGCAGATCAATGATCATAATGAAGAAATGTTTCTAGGTGGTAAGATGCACCTAATTGACGCGTTAGATGTAACAAATGTATCGATGATTCAATCGATTTTAAAATATCTTGAATCTGAACGTATCGCTCAATTTTTAAATGAAACATCAAATGATTCGATAAGTGTCAAAATTGGACAGGAAATTAATAAAGATTTACATGGTATTTCGATTATTAGTACCAATTATGAAATTTCTGGTGATATAACTGGTCATTTAGCCGTTATTGGTCCAACTGCAATGCATTATAACAAAGTGATTCAACTTTTGAATCATTTTTAAATAAGGAAAGAAAATGGAGGGCATGAAATGACGGAAGAAAAGCAAAATGAACAATTCGATGAAACAAATGATCAAACTCAATCTGTCGCTACTGAAGAAGTAGAAGCAAATGAAACTGAAGAAAATGTTGAAGAGGTTGAGCAAGATAAAGTAGTCGAAATTCCGGAAGCTGAACTCGAACAACTTAAACAAAAAGCAAATGAAGAAGAAGAAAAATACTTACGTTTATATGCTGAGTTTGAAAACTATAAACGTAGAATGAAACAAGAAGCAAGCATTACTAAAGATTATCAAGCACAACGTGTACTTACAGATGTATTACCTGCGCTAGATAATATGGACCGTGCACTTAAACAAGAAGGTGAGTCTGAAGACTTCTTAACTTTCAAAAAAGGTGTAGACATGGTTTATAACGATTTACTTAAATCATTAAAAGATAATGGTTTAGAAGAAATCGAATCTTACAACAAACCATTCGATCCAAATGTACATCAAGCAGTAATGCAAGATAACAATCCTGACTTTGAATCAGGTGTTGTAACTGAAGAGTTACAAAGAGGATATAAATTGAAAGATCGTGTTTTAAGACCAGCAATGGTTAAAGTAAACGAATAATGAAATCGATGATTAATTAATTATAAATTGGAGGAATAATTCTTATGAGTAAAGTAATAGGTATAGACTTAGGTACAACAAATTCAGTAGTTTCAGTATTAGAAGGTGGAGAACCTAAAGTAATCCAAAATCCAGAAGGTAACAGAACAACACCATCAGTTGTTGCATTTAAAGATGGTGAAACACAAGTTGGTGAAGTTGCTAAACGTCAAGCAGTAACTAACCCAAATACAATTCAATCAGTTAAACGTCATATGGGTACTGATTATAAAGAAAAAGTTGAAGATAAAGAATATACACCACAAGAAATCTCAGCTATGATTTTACAAAACTTAAAATCAACTGCTGAAAGTTATTTAGGTGAAAAAGTAACTAAAGCTGTTATTACAGTTCCAGCTTATTTCAATGACTCAGAACGTCAAGCAACTAAAGATGCTGGTAGAATCGCTGGTTTAGAAGTAGAACGTATTATTAACGAACCAACTGCAGCAGCATTAGCTTACGGTTTAGATAAAACTGAAACTGATCAAAAAGTATTAGTATTTGACCTTGGTGGTGGTACTTTCGACGTATCTATCCTTGAATTAGGTGACGGTGTATTCGAAGTATTAGCAACTGCAGGTGACAATAAACTTGGTGGTGACGATTTCGATGACGTTATCATTAAATATTTAGTTGAAGAATTCAAAAAAGAAAATGGCATAGATTTATCACAAGATAAAATGGCATTACAACGTCTTAAAGATGCTGCTGAAAAAGCTAAAAAAGACTTATCAGGCGTTTCTTCAACTCAAATTTCATTACCATTCATCTCTGGTGGCGCAAATGGTCCATTACACTTAGAAACAACACTTTCAAGAGCTAAATTTGAATCATTAACAAGCGATTTAGTAGAAAGAACAATGGGTCCAACTCGCCAAGCAATGAAAGATGCAGGATTATCTAATTCTGATATCGATGAAGTTATTTTAGTTGGTGGTTCAACTCGTATCCCAGCTGTTCAAGAAGCAATCAAAAAAGAAATCGGTAAAGAACCTAACAAAGGTGTTAACCCTGATGAAGTAGTAGCAATGGGTGCTGCAATTCAAGGTGGCGTAATCACTGGTGATGTTAAAGACGTAGTATTACTTGACGTTACACCATTATCATTAGGTATCGAAACTATGGGTGGCGTATCTACAGTATTAATCGAAAGAAATACAACAATTCCAACATCTAAATCTCAAGTGTTCTCTACTGCAGCTGACAACCAACCAGCAGTTGATATTCACGTGTTACAAGGTGAACGTCAATTAGCAGCAGATAACAAAACACTTGGTAGATTCCAATTAACGGATATTCCACCAGCTCCACGTGGTGTGCCACAAATTGAAGTATCATTTGATATCGATAAAAATGGTATCGTTAATGTAACTGCTAAAGATTTAGGTACTAACAAAGAACAAAAAATTACGATTGAATCAAGTTCATCATTATCAGATGAAGAAATCGATCGTATGGTTCAAGATGCAGAGAAAAATGCTGAAGCAGACAAAAAACGTCGTGAAGAAATCGATTTAAGAAATGAAGCAGACCAAATGGTATTTACTGTTGAAAAAACTTTAACTGATCTTGGCGATAACGTTGATGAAAGCGAAAAAGCTAAAGCTGAAGAAGCTAAAGAAGAATTGAAAAAAGCGCTTGAAGGTACTGATATAGAAGATATCAGAACTAAAAAAGATGCACTTCAAGAAATCGTACAACAATTATCTGTTAAAATGTATGAACAAGCTGCACAAGCACAACAAGGCGCTGAAGGCCAATCTACTTCAAACGATGATGACGTAGTTGATGCTGAATATACAGAAGTCAACGAAGACGATAAAAAATAATACTAATCATTAAAAAGTCAAAGTCAATGTGATTGGCTTTGACTTTTTTAATTCATATACGTATTATAAATCAGTGTGTAAAGGAGAGATTACATTGGCAAAAAGAGACTATTATGAAGTACTTGGCGTATCCAAAGATGCTTCTAAAGATGAAATAAAAAAAGCTTATCGTAAATTATCAAAAAAGTACCATCCTGATATCAATCAAGAAGAAGGTGCTGACGCAAAGTTTAAAGAAATTTCAGAAGCATATGAAGTGCTAAGCGATGAAAACAAACGTGCGCAATACGACAGATTCGGTCATAGTGGTCCGCAACAAGGATTCGGTGGATCACAAGGATTTGGAGGACAAGACTTCTCTGGATTCGGTGGCTTTGAAGATATATTCGGGTCATTCTTTGGTGGAGGTGGGGCTAGAAGAGATCCTAACGCTCCAAGACAAGGTGATGACTTACAATATAGCATGACATTAACATTTGAAGAAGCTGTATTTGGTACTGAAAAAGATATTACAGTTCGTAAAGATGTAGAATGTGATACATGTCATGGTAATGGTGCTAAACCTGGCACTAAGAAGAAAACTTGTACGTACTGTAACGGACAAGGTCATGTAACAGTTGAACAAAATACTATTCTAGGTAGAATGCAAACACAAAAAGTTTGTCCTGAATGTGAAGGTTCTGGACAAGTATTTGAAGAAAAATGTTCAGATTGTCATGGTAAAGGTACTCAAAACAAAAAAGTTACAATCAAAGTGAAAGTACCTGAAGGTGTAGATAACGACCAACAAATTCGCTTAGCTGGTAAAGGTGGTCCAGGTATAAATGGTGGACCTGCAGGCGATTTATATGTTGTGTTCAGAGTTAAACCACACAGTAAATTTAGACGTGATGGAGACAATATCTTCTATGATTTAAATCTTTCATTCCCACAAGCAGCGCTTGGTGATGAAATTACTGTTCCTACATTGACTGGAAATGTATCATTAACAGTTCCAGCAGGTACACAAACTGGTAAACAATTTAGATTGAGAGAAAAAGGTGTACAAAATGTTCACGGTTACGGTAAAGGTGATTACTTCGTAACTGTAAAAGTTGTAACACCAGATAAAATGACTGAAAGACAAGAAGAACTATTACGTGAGTTTGCTGAAATAGGTGGAGAAACAATTACAGAACAACCATCTAGCTTTAAAGACAAAGCCAAAAAGTTTTTTAAAGGAGAATAGCCTGTGAATTGGATTGAGTATTCTATCATGATAAATAGCGAAGCAGAACCAGAAGTTACAGCATTGTTAAATGAATTAGGTGCAAATGGTGTCGTAATTGAAGATTCAGCAGAATTAGAGAAAGAACATACAGATGTATACGGTGAGATTTATGAATTAAATCCCGCAGATTATCCTGATCACGATATTAGGGTTAAATGTTATTTTAATGAATTAGTATTTACGGATCAATTAGAACAAGAAATTCAAGAAACAATTGCAAATGTAAATGGCATCCAGTCAGAAATTTTATCGTTTGAGAAAACGGTTATTAAAGAATCAGATTGGGAAAATGAATGGAAAAATTATTTCCATCCGTTTAAAGCTTCTGAAAGATTTGCGATTGTTCCGAGTTGGAAACAAGAAGGATATCAAAATAACGAAGGTGATCTTTGCATCAAACTGGATCCAGGTATGGCTTTTGGTACAGGTGACCACCCAACAACAAGTATGTGTTTAAGACATATAGAAGAGGTTGTACAACCTCAACATAAAGTGATAGATGTTGGTACAGGTTCAGGTATTCTAAGCATAGCTTGTCATTTACTAGGGGTAAATGACATTAAAGCGGTGGATTTAGATGATTTAGCAATTAAAGTTGCTAAAGAAAACTTTGAAATCAATGATTGTGAAAAAGATATCATCGCAGATACTGGCAATTTGCTTACTGAAGAAACAGAACAATATGACGTGATCATTGCAAATATATTAGCGCATATTATTGATTTAATGATAGAAGATAGTTATGAAAGATTAAATGATAATGGCTACTTTATTACTTCAGGCATTATTGAAGAAAAATCCGATGAAATAATTGAAAAACTACAAAATACTGGTTATACTATCGAAAAAGTACTACGTGAAGATGGTTGGGTTTCAATACGAGCTAGAAAGTAGGAGAAATGATGCAAAGATATTTCTTACAAGAAAACGCTGAGTTAAATCAGCGTTTTTTTATACATAATACAGATGATATACATCATATTAAAAACGTGATGCGCAAAAGTATCGATCAAGAAATTATATTAACTTTTGAAGATCAAAAGTCGTTAATTTCAAAAATCATTGCTTTTCATGATGATAGCATTGAGTTAGAAACGATAGAAGACATAACAAGACAAACGGAACTACCTGTTGATATAACGATTGCGAGTGGGCTTATAAAAGGCGATAAATATGAATGGTTGCTTCAAAAAGCAACTGAAATGGGTGCGCATCATTTTATTGCTGTCCAATCCGAAAGATCTATTGTTAAATTAGACGCGAAAAAAATATCTAAAAAATTAGATAGATGGCAAAAAATTGTTAAAGAAGCTAGTGAACAAAGTATGAGACTTACAATACCAAGTATAAAGTATAAGTCGAATTTTAAATCAATTTATGATAATATGAATGAATATGATTATGTAATAATAGCTTATGAAGAAGAAGCTAAAAGTGGGGGAACAAGCAAATTTCATCAAATTGGTTCTAACCTTAAACATGGACAAAAGGTTTTAATGATATTTGGACCAGAAGGTGGATTAACTGAAAATGAAGTTAATCTTTATGATGATGCTATTAAGGTGAGTTTAGGACCTAGAATATTAAGAGCTGAAACCGCTCCATTGTATGCTTTAGCTGCTTTAAGCTATCAATTAGAATTAATGAGGTGAATAAAATTGGCTACAGTAGCGTTCCATACGTTAGGTTGTAAAGTAAACCATTATGAAACTGAAGCAATTTGGCAATTATTTAAGGAAAATGATTACGAAAGAGTGGATTTTGAAACGAATGCTGACGTCTTTATCATTAATACTTGTACTGTAACAAATACAGGTGACAAGAAGAGTAGACAAGTGATTAGAAGAGCAATACGTAAAAATCCAGATGCAGTTGTTTGTGTAACAGGTTGTTATGCTCAAACATCTCCTGCTGAAATTATGGCAATTCCGGGCGTTGATATTGTTGTAGGTACTCAAGATAGACATAAACTTATTTCTTATATTGAGGACTATAAACAAAGTAGACAACCTATTAATGGTGTAGGTAATATTATGAAAAACAGAAAGTATGAAGAATTAGAAGTTCCATACTTTACTGACAGAACACGTGCATCATTAAAAATTCAAGAAGGCTGTAATAATTTCTGTACTTTCTGTATCATTCCATGGGCAAGAGGGTTAATGAGATCAAGAGATCCTGAACAAGTTGTAAGCCAAGCAACAACACTTGTAAATTCAGGATATAAAGAAATTGTTTTAACAGGTATTCATACAGGTGGATATGGTGAAGATTTAAAAGATTATAACTTGGCGCAATTATTAAGAGATTTAGAACAAGTTGAAAATCTTGAAAGAATTCGTATTTCATCTATAGAAGCGAGTCAGCTTACAGATGAAGTTATTGATGTTATCGATAAATCAACTAAAGTTGTAAGACATCTTCATATACCATTACAATCAGGTTCTGATACTGTATTGAAACGTATGAGAAGAAAATATACGATGGCACATTTCTCTGAAAGATTACAAAAATTGCATAAAGCTTTACCAGGTTTAGCTGTTACAAGTGATGTAATTGTTGGATTCCCTGCTGAAACTGAAGAAGAATTCCAAGAAACATATGACTTCATTGTTAAACATCAATTTTCTGAATTACACGTGTTCCCTTATTCTATGAGAACAGGAACACCAGCAGCTAGAATGACAGATCAAATTGATGAAGAAGTTAAAAATGAACGCGTACATCGTTTAATTGAATTATCTAATCAATTAGCTAAAGATTATGCTTCTAAATTTGATCAAACTGTATTAGAAGTGATACCTGAAGAAAAAGGTTCAACTGATGGTAAACTAGTCGGATATGCAGATAATTACATGAAGATTGAATTTGAAGGCGATGAATCATTAATTGGAGAATTAGTGAAAGTGAAAGTGATCACACCAGGTTATCCTATCAATAAAGGTAAACTTGTAAAAGTTGTGGATCATGCAACAAATAAAGACGAAAGATTAGTTGCATATTAATATTCATAACAAATGATTATTGACTTAAAAAATGACTTATTTTATAATGTTTAAGTACATAGTAATATATACTATGTAAATGACATATAAAGCTTTGTTGATATTTGGAGGGAGGGAAATACAGATGTCTAAAACAGTAGTTCGTAAAAACGAATCAATCGAAGATGCATTACGTCGCTTCAAACGTACAGTTTCAAAAAGCGGTACGATTCAAGAAGTGCGTAAACGTGAGTTCTATGAAAAACCAAGCGTTAAGCGTAAGAAGAAATCAGAAGCAGCACGTAAACGTAAATTTAAATAATTAATTTTTTATTGAACTCCCTCAATGAATATTAATTAATTATAATGAACAATTTTAACGTTGAACGTCATAAAGAACACATAAACAATATCGTTTATGTGTTCTTTTATTTATTTGAAAAACATTTAAGTTTATAAATTTAGAATATTATGTATATACGTTTTAGTTCACGGCTATTTTATTGTATAATAAATATGAGGGGTGAGATTATTGACATCAGGGTATGAATACATATTTGCTTATTTTCAGAGCAACTTGAATTTAGGTATTGTTTCAAGTCAAAGTATGTCGTCTATTGGTGAGTTTATTACAACGCCATTAGTCACATTGATACTGACTTGTATTATTTTTCTAGGTGCACTATATCAATTATATTCAGAACGTATTAATTTTGCGGGAATTTTAAGCTTTATTTGTACACTTATCTTTTTCATTGGCTACGTTTTAATTGATGAAATTAGTTTGATTTCTGTTTTACTTTTTGGGATCGGTGCATTATTAGTAATAATTGAATTATTTGTTATAGGAGCAGTACTAGGTATCCTTGGTTTTATTGCCATTATTGGTAGTTTTGTATTAGTTGGAGAAAATATCTTAACTATGGGTATGATTATTGCTGTAGCATTAATTCTAACAACGATAGAGTGGGTGATATTAGTGAAAGGATTTAATCGTAAAATACCATTCTTTGATAAAGTCATTCTTAGAGACTCTACAAATAAAGAATCTGGCTATACATCTCATGATGATAGAAGTCATTTGATTGGCAAACTATGTACAACATACACTGCATTGAGGCCCTCAGGAATTATACTTGTTGATGACGAAAGAATAGATGCTGTTTCAGATGGTAGTTTTATTCAGAAGGATAAGCAAGTTAAAATTGTACAGGTTGAAGGTACAAGAGTTGTCGTAAGAGAAATTTAATTTAGACAAGGAGAGAAATGCATATGTTATCAGGTTTAATTGCTTTTGTAATTATTGCTGTCATATTAATCGTACTACTTATGATTTTATTCTCATTTGTACCAGTAGGATTATGGATTTCAGCTATTGCAGCAGGCGTAAAAGTAGGTATTGGTACTTTAGTTGGTATGCGTTTGAGACGTGTATCACCTAGACGTGTTATTAACCCATTAATTAAAGCGCACAAAGCTGGTTTAGCATTAACAACGAACCAGTTAGAATCTCATTATCTTGCAGGAGGTAATGTTGATAGAGTAGTTGATGCAATTATTGCGGCTCAAAGAGCAGAAATCAACTTAGTATTTGAAAGAGGGGCAGCGATTGACTTAGCTGGTCGTGACGTTTTAGAAGCTGTTCAAATGTCCGTTAACCCTAAAGTAATTGAAACACCATTTATCTCAGGTGTAGCGATGAATGGTATCGAAGTAAAAGCAAAAGCTAGAATTACAGTTAGAGCGAACATTGACCGATTAGTCGGTGGTGCTGGTGAAGATACAATCATCGCACGTGTTGGTGAAGGTATTGTATCTACAATTGGTTCAAGTCAACATCACACTAAAGTACTTGAGAATCCAGATAGTATTTCACAAACAGTATTAAGTAAAGGTTTAGATTCAGGTACAGCATTTGAAATTCTATCAATTGATATTGCTGATGTAGATATCGGTAAAAACATTGGTGCAGACTTGCAAACTGAACAAGCACTTGCTGATAAAAATATTGCACAAGCTAAAGCCGAAGAACGTCGTGCAATGGCCGTTGCTACTGAGCAAGAAATGAAAGCAAGAGTACAAGAAATGCGTTCTAAAGTTGTTGAATCAGAAGCAGAAGTACCACTTGCAATGGCAGAAGCACTTAAATCAGGCAATTTAGGTGTTAAAGACTACTATAATTTAAAAAATATAGAAGCTGACACTGGCATGAGAGAAGCAATCAATAAGAGTACAAAGCCACAAGATTCTAATTCACCGAACCAATAAGAGAGGTGATTTAAAATGGAAATAGGCATTATCATCTTTGTTATTTGGGTTATTTTTAGTGTCGTGAGCGGTATAATCGAAGGCGCTTCTAAAAATAAAAAGAAAAATAAGCAACCTCAAACAAGACAAAGACAAAATCCAGTAAATAGACAAGCTGAAGATAAGAAAAAATCTGCTGAGCAAGAATTAAAAGAGTTAGTTAATAAGTATGAAACTTATAAACAAAAAGCAGAAACAAGTTCAACTGAACGAATGTCTGGCCATTATAAAAACTTAGCAGATCAACTTGCCAATCATCTTAAACAATATAATATAGATGTTGAAAAACCTGTTGTTCAAACACATAAAGTAGAACAACAACCAGAGCAAACTTCTAATGAACATGAGAATGCTTATATCAATCAGAAGAAAGAACAAATTCATAAAAATAGACCTAAAAAACAACAAGAATCAATCAAACAGCTATTGGCATACAGCCAAGAAGAGAAAAAGTCTTTAATGAATGTACAGCGTGAAAGTATAGCTGATGTTGAAAAAGAAGCAGAGCAAATTATCAACAACACGCAACTTTCAGAAAGAACGAGAAGAGTAATGGTTAAACAGCTCTATTTAAACAGTAAACATAAGTTTAATGATGAAGCAATCAATGTTGATGAAAACCAAGTCGTAAATGGTATCATTTGGTCAGAAATTTTAAAAAGACCGAATGAATTAAAATAACGATTATATAAACAGAACCTAATTAATTTTAGGTTCTGTTTTTTATTCACAAAAATACCATTTAGACTTACAATAAAGGTAGGATTCAAGAGGGTGTGATGAAAATGGTATTTAAGAAAAAGCAGAGTATATTATCTATTATCATTTCGATTTTATTATTTTTTATTGCTTTAATACCGCTTTTTATTAGTAATAAGTATTTAATAGTCATTACTTTTATTCTCGTTTTTCTTATAATTTTAAACATTCTTTTTGAAAGATACACAATAAAAGAGCATTTTTTATCCATAAGAAGAGGATTATTCAAAAATCGTTATAATATCTTTGATATCGATCAAATTAATATGACTAAATCTATAGAAGGTAACAGCATGTTAGAAATTGTTTCAAAGGGTGAATTGGTCGAAAAAGTGAGTCCAATTGAAGAACGTGAGTTTATTATTACATTAATTCGAATTAATCCTAAAATTAAATTAAATAATAGCAATAGACTACATGAATATGAAAAAGTTAGAAATCTCATTATTGCACGTGAAAAACTAAATAATATACAAAATAAAGTGCATAAGATTGCACGTTACAATAAGGTTTGGTACATTTAAAGTGTCAACAATTCAACTTATAAAGGAGATATTTAATGCCTACATTAATTCAAATCGAGAATATGGATCAAGCTCAAGCTCTGTTGGGTAATGGGGATGAGCATATAAAGTATATTGAAAATGAACTCGAGGTGGATATATTAACACGTGGACAAGAAATTGCTGTCCGTGGTAAACGTATAGAAAATGTTGAAAAAGCTGAAAAAGTATTATTGAACTTACTAAAAGTAATCGAGAGTGGTGCGAGTATAACGATTAATGATGTACAAGCAGCGGTTAAAATGGCTGACAAAGGAACAATCGATCAACTGATTAATTTATATGATGAAGAAATCACTAAAGATAGTAATGGTAAAATAATAAGAGCTAAAACAATGGGTCAAAGAGTATATATCAATAATATAAAGAACAATGACTTAGTATTCGGTATAGGTCCAGCAGGTACAGGGAAGACGTTCTTAGCTGTTGTAATGGCTGCAAGGGCATTGCGTCTAGGACAAGTGAAACGTATCGTATTAACGCGTCCTGCAGTTGAAGCGGGGGAATCATTAGGTTTCTTACCAGGTGATTTAAAAGAAAAAGTAGACCCTTATTTAAGACCTTTATATGATGGGCTTCATACAGTGTTAGGAACTGAGCAAACATCACGTTTAATTGAACGAGGCACGATTGAAATTGCACCACTTGCTTATATGAGAGGTCGAACATTAGATGATGCGTTTGTAATCCTAGATGAAGCACAAAATACAACTCACCCACAGATGAAGATGTTCTTAACAAGATTAGGTTTCGGTTCAAAAATGGTTGTAACAGGTGACCGTACACAAATCGATTTACCTAAAGGTGTGAAAAGTGGATTAATTGAAGCTGATCAACGACTAAGTGGTGTCAAAGGGATAGCAATGACTTACTTAGAACAAACAGACGTTGTGAGACACCCATTAGTAGGTAAAATAATAAACGCATACGAAGAGGAGAAATAATATGCTAACAATGGATTTTATAGATGAGCAACAAGTAATTGATGAAGATACAAAAAATCAAATTGAATCATTGCTCACTTTTGCTGCTAAAAAGGAAAATATTACTGAAGAAGCAGAACTTTCAATTTCATTTGTCGATGAAGAAGAGATTCAAGCTATCAATCGTGATTATCGCGATAAAGATAAAGTAACAGATGTTATTTCATTTTCTTTAGAAGAAGATGAGCCTGAAATAGAAGGCTTAGATATGCCTAGAGTGTTAGGTGATATTATCATCTGTCTTGAAGTTGCTAAAGAGCAAGCTGAGTCTTATAATCATAGTTTGAGTAGAGAATTAGGATTTTTAGCATTACATGGATTTTTACATTTACTAGGTTATGATCATATGACTGAAGAAGATGAAAAAGAAATGTTTTCTCGACAAGATGAAATATTAAATGAATTTGGATTAACACGTGAATAAATTTGTAAATCGCTTTAAATTTCCTTTAGCAGGTTTAGTGACCATTCTCAAAAAAGATAAAAACTTTTTATTACATCTTATATTCGCTGTACTTGTATTGATTGTTAGTTTAATATTAAATCTCAATACATTTGAATGGTTATGGATTTTATTTGCAATATTTAGTGTACTCATTGTAGAGGTTCTCAATACTTCTATAGAGTATGTAGTAGATATGTTTACGGATGAATATAACTTACTCGCTAAACATGCTAAAGATACAGCCGCTTTAGCCGTTTTATTAACATCAATAATGGCTGCAATAATCGGGATAATGATATTTTTACCAAAAATTATATAAACATATAGGGGGAAATGGTATGGAATTCAAACAAGAGTGGTATGAAGGCGCAAGAGAAGCACAAAAGAGAGCATATACACCATATTCTAAATTTAACGTAGGTGCATATCTAGTTACGAAAGATGGTAAAGCTTATTATGGTGCTAACATTGAAAATGCAGCTTACCCATCAACAATTTGTGCTGAGAGATCTGCACTTGTTGCAGCAATGTCAGATGGGTATAGACCGGGAGACTTCAAATGTATTACAGTTACAGTAGATGCTGATAAACCATCATCTCCATGTGGCACATGCAGACAAGTGTTAAAAGAGTTATGTGATGATGACATGCCAGTATTTTTAACACATCAAACAAATGAAAGAATTGAAACTACAGTTAATGAATTATTACCTTTAGGTTTCTCAGGAAAGGATCTAGAATAAATGAATGAATTTAAATCAGGGTTTATATCTATTATAGGTAGACCTAATGTTGGTAAATCTACTTTTATGAATAAAGTTATTGGTCATAAAGTAGCGATAATGTCTGATAAAGCACAAACGACTCGAAACAAAGTGCAAGGTGTATTAACAACTGATGATGCTCAAATGATTTTTATTGATACACCAGGTATTCATAAACCTAAACATGCTTTAGGTGACTACATGATGAAAATCGCTAAAAATACTTTGAAAGAAGTAGACTTAATCATGTTTATGGTTAATGTTGATGAAAGTATCGGTAAAGGCGATGAATACATTATCGAATTGTTGAAACAAACGAAAACACCAGTATTTTTAGTGTTAAATAAAATAGATTTAATTCACCCTGATCAACTTTTAGTTGAAATTGAAAAGTACCAAAAAACAATGGATTTTGCAGAAATTATTCCAATTTCAGCATTAGAAGGGTTAAACATTGAGACACTACTAGAACAATTTAAAAAGTACCTTGAAGAAGGTCCGATGTACTATCCTAAAGACCAAATTTCTGATCACCCAGAACAATTTGTTGTTGCTGAGTTGATAAGAGAGAAAGCATTACACCTTACGAATCAAGAAATTCCGCATGCTATCGGTGTGAACGTCGATAAAATGACAAAAGCAGAAGGTGAGAAAGTCCAAGTAGAAGCAACAATTTATGTTGAAAGAGACTCACAAAAAGGTATTGTCATTGGTAAAGGCGGCAAGATGCTTAAAGAAATAGGTAAACGTGCAAGAAGAGATATTGAAATGCTACTTGGCTCAAAAGTATACTTGGATTTATGGGTTAAAGTACAAAAAGATTGGCGTAATAAACCTAATTTCATTAAACAAATTGGTTATAGAGAAGACGAGTATTAAGTAGAATGGAGGCGATGATATAATGCTTTATAAACAAGAAGGATTTGTCATTCGCTCTGTAGATTATGGTGAAAACAATAAAATCATCACAATATTAAATGAACACGGTCATAAAGTTCCATTAATGGCGCGTGGTGCTAAAAAAACAAGTCATCCACTACAAGGTGCTACTCAGCCCTTTGTACATGGCTTGTTTATTTTTTCGAAGTTTAAAGGAATGGGCACATTATCATCGGCTGATATTATAAACAGTAATAGAACGATGCAATCTGATATCTTTAAAAGTGCATATGGTGCATATTGTATAGAAGTCGTAGATAAAGCGTTAGAAGCGGAAGAACATGATGTATTCTTTTATGAATTATTGTTAGGTGTATTCCAAGCAGTAGAAAGAGGCGTTGATGCAGATACGATGAGTATGATTGTTGCGTTGAAATGTATGCCTAAATATGGTTATGAACCAACTTTTAATGCGTGCGTCGTAACAGGAGATATGGATCAACAGCAATTAAATGCTTATAGTTTCAAGTACAATGGACCACTTAGCAATCAAGCATTAATACATGATGAACATGCATATCGAATATCTAATAGAGCATTATATTTTATGAATCTTATGTATCAATTGCCGATCAAACATTTAAATAGCTTTAAAATAAACGAACAAGTCAAAAAAGAAATACAAACATTAATCGATAACATGTATGACGAATACGTCGGTGTAGTATTTAGAACCAAAAAATTACTCAACCAACTCGAAAACTTGAAAATGTAGATGTCTTATGTGAAGTGTTTCGTAATGGCTTCTTAACAACTAAACATAAAAAAACAGAGCAAAACTTAATTTATAAGTTTTGCTCTGTTTTTTGTTTAGTATTAGAATCTAATTTTTTCAGCTAAGAAGTTTTCAACTTCATCAATTGGCATACGTACTTGTTCCATTGTGTCTCTGTCACGTACTGTAACTTGGTTGTCTTCTAATGAATCGAAGTCAAATGTGATACAGTATGGTGTACCAATTTCATCTTGTCTACGGTAACGTTTACCGATTGATTGTGACTCATCAAAGTCGATTGCAAATCTTTCACTTAATTTTTCATATACTTTAATAGCATCTGGTGAAAGTTTTTTGCTTAATGGTAAGATTGCTGCTTTATATGGTGCTAAAGCAGGGTGGAAATGCAATACTGTACGTTGATCTTTCTCACCTTCATTTTCTTCTTCGTATGCATCACATAAGAATGCTAATGTTACACGGTCAGCACCTAATGATGGTTCGATACAGTAAGGGATGAATTTTTCATTTGTTTCTTGATCGTGATATTTGAAGTCTTCACCACTGAATTCACTATGTTGTTTTAAGTCGTAATCTGTTCTTGAAGCGATACCCCAAAGTTCTCCCCAACCAAATGGGAATTTATATTCGATATCAGTTGTTGCATTTGAGTAGTGACTTAATTCATCTTCGTCATGGTCACGTAATTTTGTATTTTCTTCTTTAATACCTAAATCTTTTAACCATTTTGCAGCGAAGTCTTTCCAGTAATTTTGCCATTCAATTTCAGTACCAGGTTTACAGAAGAATTCAAGTTCCATTTGTTCGAATTCTCTTGTTCTGAAGATGAAGTTACCAGGTGTAATTTCGTTTCTGAATGATTTACCAACTTGCGCAATACCGAATGGTAATTTTTTACGCATAGAACGTTGAACGTTTTTATAGTTTACGAAAATACCTTGTGCAGTTTCAGGACGTAAGAAAATTTCGTTTGTTGAAGATTCAGTAACACCTTGGAATGTTTTGAACATTAAGTTGAATTGACGAATGTCTGTCCAGTTAGCTGTACCACTTTCAGGACAAGTGATGCCTTTATCATCAATTAATTGTTTCATTTCATCAAAGCTCATACCGTCAGCGATAAAGTTCTCATCACCTTCAACATTATGCATGTAATCTTCAATTAATTTATCTGCTCTGTAACGAATTTTAGAATCTTTGTTGTCTATCATTGGATCGTTAAAGTTTGATAAGTGACCTGAAGCTTCCCAAGTTCTCGGGTTCATTAAAATAGCTGCATCTAGTCCAACGTTGTATGGAGATTGTTGAACAAATTTTTGCCACCATGCTTTTTTGATGTTATTTTTTAGTTCAACACCAAGTGGACCATAGTCCCAAGTGTTTGCTAAACCACCATAAATTTCACTACCAGGGAATACAAACCCTCTATGTTTTGCTAATGTTACTACCTTATCCATATCTTTTGCCATAAAAATTCACTCCTCAATTAAATTAAAAAAGCCCCAAGACATCATCAAATAATGCCTTGGGACGAGTATATTACCCGCGGTTCCACCCAAATTAGTGTAGCCACTCACTTTTTATAAAATTTTGTAAGCCAAAACTTTAATGTTAAGCTTTCACCATCCTTAACTCGCTTTTATTTCAAAGTTAATTAAAATATAGCATGGTATGGGAGAGTTATCAAGTGAAAACAGATATTCAAATTGAGCAATATTTGCGTTACATGTTATAATTAATCTATCTGAATTGTGTTCGAAGGGGTGAGAGCAATCGAATTAAATCAAAGACAAGAACAAATTGTACAAATTGTTAAGAACAATGGACCCATTACAGGAGAAAAAATAGCTGAACGACTAAATTTAACAAGAGCAACTTTAAGACCAGATTTAGCAATTTTAACAATGGCAGGTTATCTTGATGCAAGACCTAGAGTAGGATATTTTTATACAGGGAAATCAAGTACACAATTGTTAAGTGATTCAATTAAAAAAATGACCGTAAAAGAATCGATGGCGATACCAGTCGTAATAGAAGAAAGTATTTCTGTATATGAAGCAATATGTAAGATGTTTTTAGAAGATGTTGGCACATTATTTGTCATAAATAAAGAAGGCAATTTAATCGGCGTTTGTTCGAGAAAAGATTTACTGAGAGCTGCAATAGGTGGTCAAAGTTTAAAAGATACGCCAGTTAGTATTAATATGAGTAGAATGCCAAACATAACAGTATGTTTAGAAGATGACTTATTGATTTATGCAGCTAAATTATTAATTGATAAACAAATAGATGCAATACCAGTTGTCAAAAAACTTAAAGGCGACAAAATGAAAGTTAAAGGCAGAATTACAAAAACAACGATCACAAGAGCATTTGTTTCGCTTATTGAAGATGAGTAGGAGGAATTAGTTAAATGGAAGAGATAAGAATAATTATAGCATCCGATTCAGTAGGAGAAACGGCAGAGCTTGTTACGAAAGCATGTACGTCTCAATATAAGACAGAAGGAAATGCTTTAGATATTGTAAGATTACCGTATATAGAGAATGAAAGTAATATTAATGAAGTCGTATCATTAGCATTAGAGCAAAAATCAATAGTTGTTTATACATTGGTTAAACCAGAAATGCGATTATACTTAAAAGAAAAATTAGAAGAAAATAATATACAAAATGTAGACATTATGGGTCCATTGATGAGCATATTAAGCAATGAACTTAATGAAGCCCCACTTAATGAGCCAGGCAATATTCATAAATTAGATGAAGACTATTTCAAGAAAATAGAAGCAATCGAATTTGCGGTTAAATATGATGATGGTAGAGATCCACGTGGTTTACCAAAAGCTGATATCATTCTTATAGGTGTATCTAGAACTTCAAAAACACCATTGTCGCAATACTTGGCACATAAACGATATAAAGTAATGAATGTCCCATTAGTGCCTGAAGTTGCACCACCAGAAGGATTATTTGAAATAGATCCTAAAAAATGTATCGCTTTAAAAATTAATCAAAAAAACCTTAATGCGATTAGAAGAGCAAGATTAATTCAATTAGGTTTAAGTGATGATGCTAATTATGCGAAAGATGACAGAATCGAAGAAGAATTAAGATACTTCGAGGAAATTGTTGAGAAAATTGGTTGTCCTGTACTAGATGTTTCTGACAAAGCAATAGAAGAAACAGCAAATGACATTATTAAAATCATTACACAACAAAACCGTTAAAGGGTGACAGGATGCGTATAGAACAAGAACTCATTAATGAAATACGAGAGAAGAATGACATATTAGATGTCGTAAGTGAATATGTGAAACTAGAAAAAAGAGGACGTAATTATATAGGATTATGTCCTTTCCATGATGAAAAGACACCTTCTTTTTCAGTATCTGAAGATAAACAAATTTGTCATTGCTTTGGTTGTAAGAAAGGCGGCAATGTTTTTCAATTCATTCAAGAAATTAAAGGAATATCATTTGTTGATGCAGTCAGAGAACTTGGTGATAAAGTAGATATTCATATTGAAAAGCAAGAAACAGCACCAACTGAAGGTATTGTGGATGATCATATCAAAATGATTGAAATGCATGAGTTGATGGCAAATAACTACCATTATATATTAAAGCATACTGAAGAAGGTGAGGCAGCATTAAACTATTTGAAATCAAGAGGATTTACTGAAGAATTGATTAATGATAGAAAAATTGGATATGCACCAAACCATTCGAAATTCACGCATGACTTTTTAGAGAAAAATGGTTATGATGCTGTACTTGCATATGAAGCAGGTTTGTTAAGCCGAAATGATGAAACGTTTGATTATTTTGACCGATTCAGAGATAGAATCATCTTTCCGTTGTTGAATTTCCAAGGTAAGACAGTTGGTTTCTCTGGTCGAACGTATACCGATCAATCGCCGAAATATTTAAACAGTCCAGAAACACCAATATTCCAGAAAAGAAAAATGTTATACAACATTGATCGCGCAAGGAAATTTATAAGACAAAATGATGAAGTCATTTTGTTAGAAGGATTTATGGATGTTATCAAATCATTTGAAGCGGATATTAAACAAGTTGTAGCAACAATGGGTACAGCATTATCTAGAGAACACGTTACGATGGTCAAAAAACTGGCATCTAATGTAACTTTACTGTATGATGGAGATTTCGCAGGAAAAGAAGCTGCCATAAATGTTGGTAAAGACTTATTAAATGAAGGCTTAAATGTCTTTGTTGTCAATTTACCAAAAACGATGGACCCTGATGATTATATTACAGAATACGGAAGTGATGCTTTCAAATCATTTGTTGAAGGGCAAAAACAATCATATGTTGCATTTAAAGCGCAACAATTATATTATGCCAACGAAAATAATGATTTAAAACATGAACAACATATTGAAGAGCTGATTCATGACATCAATCTGATTCAATCGGAATTTTTAAGAAAAAAAGTATTGCAACAAGTAGCAGATTTGTATAAAGTAGATGTTAACAGTCTAAAAAATCGACTTTCGCCTAATATTGTTCAAAATTATACCGATTATAATAATTTCGTTCCTGAAATGAAGGAAAAAAAACTTGATAAAGTCGGTAGAGCAGAGCAAGCGTTGTTAAAACATTTTATGAATCATAAACAGCTATTTTTAGAATATCATTCTAGGATTAATCAAGAAGACTTCACTTCATTGAATAATAGAGTGATTTTTTCACGTTTAAATGGGTATTATAAGAATAACGATGTTTTTAACATAAGTGATTTTTCAAGTTACATTGAAGAACATCAAATCATTGAAACGGTTATGTATCTAGATTCATTGCTCATCAATGATGAACCAGAGACAGAAGAAATCGAAGACTACATTAGGATTATCAGTCCTAACGAACACAAAGAAAATTCCATAGAATATTTGAATCAACAATTGAATAAAGCAATGCAAGCAGGCGATATCGCACTGCAAAGGCAATATTTAGAACAAATTGTACAATATAATCGGAATAGAATGTAAGAGTTAATAACCCGGGAGGCCTATTCATGTCTGATAAAGAATTAAACAAAATTAATAGCGCTAATAATGAAGAAGTGCTTACAATTGAACAAGTTAAGCACCAATTAATTGAACAAGGTAAAAAAGCAGGACATTTGAGTCACGAAGAAATTGCAGATAAATTGCAAAACTTCGAAATGGATCCAGATCAAATGGATGATTTCTTTGATTTAATTAATGAGAATGAAATCAATCTTATTAATGAAAAAGATTCAAGTGATACAAATGACAAACTAAATTTAAATGACTTAAGTGCTCCTCCAGGTGTTAAAATAAACGACCCAGTAAGAATGTACTTAAAAGAAATCGGACGCGTCAATTTATTAACTGCACAAGAAGAAATCGAATTAGCTAAACGTATCGAGCAAGGTGACGAAGTTGCGAAATCACGTCTTGCTGAAGCGAACTTAAGACTTGTTGTAAGTATCGCTAAACGTTATGTAGGTAGAGGTATGTTATTCTTAGACCTTATTCAAGAAGGTAATATGGGTCTAATCAAAGCCGTAGAAAAATTCGACTTTAACAAAGGTTTCAAATTCTCAACATATGCAACATGGTGGATTCGTCAAGCAATCACTAGAGCGATTGCTGACCAAGCACGTACAATCCGTATCCCAGTTCATATGGTTGAAACAATCAATAAATTGATTCGTGTTCAACGTCAATTACTACAAGATTTAGGCAGAGATCCATCTCCTGAAGAAATTGGTGAAGAAATGGACTTACCACCAGAAAAAGTTCGTGAAATTCTGAAAATTGCTCAAGAACCTGTATCATTAGAAACACCAATTGGTGAAGAAGATGACAGTCACTTAGGAGACTTTATTGAAGATCAAGATGCACAAAGTCCATCTGATCATGCTGCATATGAATTACTCAAAGAACAATTAGAAGATGTATTAGATACATTAACTGACAGAGAAGAAAATGTATTAAGATTAAGATTTGGTCTTGATGATGGTAGAACAAGAACTCTTGAAGAAGTTGGTAAAGTATTTGGTGTTACAAGAGAACGTATTCGTCAAATAGAAGCGAAGGCATTACGCAAGTTAAGACATCCATCTAGAAGTAAGCGTTTGAAAGATTTTATGGATTAAACATGAAAAGTTTATATTAATCCCAAAAAGCCTTTGACAATGCCTTGTTTTAATATAAAATATAATTGTATGAAGGTTTAACAAAAGGGAGGTTGTATGAATGAATCGTAATCCTGTTATCCCGTTTATTCTGATTTTACTACTCGGTGTAGGATTAATATTCTTCATGTCAGCACATGGTGCTAACAAAGAGGAAGAAAAAGAAGGCGGTGGCGGTGCTAAAACTGAAAAGTTTGATGCAGCTACATTCGCTAAGGACAATTGTACAAGTTGTCATGGACAAAATCTTGAAGGTGGAATGGGACCTAAATTAGCTGGAAGCAAAAAAGGTGCCGATGAAATGAAAAAAATCATTCGTGAAGGTAAAGGTTCAATGCCTGCACATGACGAAGCTACTATTTCAAATAAAGATTTAGACACACTTGTCAAGTACTTAAAAGATGGCGCTAAATAACACAAAAAAATCTTTTGCTATTGCAAAAGATTTTTTTAATGAAAGGGAAAAATAATGATCCAAATAAATAAACGTTTAATGAAGGTAAGTGAATATTTAAATCATCACAAATTAGCAGATATCGGTTCCGATCATGCATATTTACCTATATACGCAATTCAAAATGGATTAATTAAAGAAGCGATTGCTGGAGAAGTTGTCAAAGGACCTTTTCTTGCTGCTCAAAAGAATACTAAATTATATGGTATGAATGAACTTATTGAAGTTAAACTGGGCGACGGTTTAGAAGTAGTAGACGAGACGATTGATGCCATTACGATTTGTGGCATGGGTGGTCCATTAATTGCTCAAATTATTGAAGAAGGAAAGCATAAGTTAACAGGGCATCCGGATTTAATTTTACAAGCTAATATACATGCGTTGCCAATTAGAAAAGTATTACAAACCATTGGTTATCAAATCGTTGATGAACAACTCATAAAAGATAAAAAACATATATATGAAATCATAGTGGCTAAAAAAGGTGAGATGGACCTAAATGAATTAGAATTAAAATTTGGTCCTAAATTATTAGCCAATAAAAATGATTTATTCTATGAAAAATGGCAAAGAGAATTAGAATCACTTAATAAAATTAGTAAACAATTAGAACATCATGAGGATAAAAATAGGTATAATGAAATTAATCAACAAATACTTCAAATAAAAGAGGTGCTTTAATGATTATTCAAGAGCTATTACACGAAATTGATAAACAAGTTCCATTTTCTACGAGTGAATCTTGGGATAATGTTGGGTTATTAATTGGTTCAGAAAAAAGTGAAGTGAACGGTGTATTAACAACATTAGATTGTACGTTAGAAGTTGTAGAAGAAGCCATTCAAAACAACATCAATACGATCATTGCACATCATCCACTTATTTTTAAAGGTGTTAAAAATATTACGGATAAAAGCTATGGTCCTATTATTCGTAAATTGATACAAAACGATATCAATTTGATAGCACTTCATACAAATCTTGATGTGCATCCTAAAGGTGTTAGTTACATGATTGGACAACAAATAGGATTAAGTAATATGAAAGTATTAGAAGAACAACAAGAGTCCTATTATAAAGTACAAATATTCCTACCTGATCAAGATGTTGAAGCTATGAAAGCTGCATTTAATGACCATCATTTAGCTCAAACAGAAGAATACAGTGAAGTATTTTTCCAGTCACAAGGTAAAGGACAATTTAAACCTAGTGCAACAGCTAATCCACATCTTGGACAAGCAGATAAGACTGAAACGGTTTATGAAACGAAACTAGAATTAATGGTTGATGAGAAAGATTTAGCACTTGCTAAAGAACTCATTATTCAAACACATCCATATGAAGAACCCGTTTATGATTTCATCAAAATGTCGAGAACATCTTCTGTAGGCTTAGGAATCATCGGGGAATTAAAAGAAACGCAATCAGTAAATGAATTTGTGCAAAACTATAAACAAAAGCTCGCTATACCAGCAGTTAGATTTATTGGAGACCAATCAGCGCAAATTAAACGGGTCGCAATTGTTGGTGGTGCTGGTATTGAATATGCAAATTTAGCTAAAGCACAACAAGCTGATTTATTTATTACTGGAGACGTTAAACATCACGAAGCATTAGATGCACTAATGGACGGTATAAACGTCTTAGATGTTAATCATTATAGTGAGTATGTTATGAAAGAAGGATTAAAGTCATTATTAGAAGAATGGACAAATGGTAATATTAAAGTGTTAACATCTTCTATTAATACAGATCCTTATCAATATATGTAAAAACTGCCGAGTAAATTCGGCAGTTTTTTTAGTCCATTATTTTTACAGGTTTAGGCTTTTTAATTTTAGGTAATATTTTTTCAACAGGTACATTACTTGTTAAATTTACGTCACGCGCTTCTGTCGGGTCATAATTTTTAATATAATCAATGACTTCTTTAACGATAGGTGTTGGTGTTGAAGCACCTGCCGTTACAGCGACACTTTCGATGTCTTGTAGCCATTCTAATTTTAATTCACTCAAATCAGCGATTCGATATGCGTTTGTATGTGCGATTTCTTTAGATACTTGGGCTAATCTATTTGAATTATTACTTTTAGGATCACCAACGACAATGAGTAAATCTGCTTGATCTGCTTGTGTTGCAACAGCTTCTTGTCTAACTTGTGTTGCTAAACAAATTTCTTCATGTACTTCAATATGAGGATATTTAACTTTTAATTCATCAATAAGGTGTTTAACATCCCATTGTGACATAGTTGTTTGATTCGTTACGATAAGTTTTTGGTTCATTAATGCTTCTGGCAAGGCATCGATATCATCTAAAGTTTGAACGAGATGTACGATATCAGGTGCCACACCAACTGCGCCTTCAGGTTCTGGGTGTCCTTTTTTACCAATATAAATAACGTGATAGCCATTTGATTTAACGTCACGTATTAACTGATGTGTATTATCTACATCTGGACATGTCGCATCAATACAAACGAGTCCTTTTTCTTTTGCGCGTCTTTTGACTTCAGGTGAAACACCATGCGCAGTAAATATAACGGTACCTTCATCAATTTGTTCTAAAATCTTCAATCTGTTCGGACCATCTAACGTAATAATGCCATCAGATTCAAAAGCATCAGTCACATGTTTATTATGAACAATCATGCCAAGTATATAAATGGGTCTTGGCAGTGACTTATCTAAAGATGCATTTCTAGCGATAACCATAGCGTCTACAACACCGTAACAATAACCTCTAGGGGTAATCTTTATAATTTCCATAAATTGCCCTCCTTATTAAAGTCTATTATAACAAACACGCAAGTCTTAAAGAAACGAAATAAAAATTCAAAATAAATCTTTTAGCCTATCATAAAGTGCGCATTTACTATATAATGTATGAAGTGAAAAAGAAACGAGGAGGGTCGCTTATGTCTAAGCATCCGTTTGAACATTTTCAACTTGAAAATGAATTAGTAGAGGCCGTTAAAGATTTACATTTTAACCAGCCAACAGAAATACAGCGAAGAGTTATACCCAAAATTAAAAAAGGATCTAATATAATAGGACAATCTCAAACTGGTACAGGGAAATCACACGCATTTCTACTACCATTATTTGATAAAATTGACGTCGATATAAAAGAACCACAAGTGATTATTTTGGCACCAACAAGAGAATTAGCAAAGCAATTATATGATGCAGCTTCACATTTAACTCAATTTAAAAAAGGTGTAAAAGTTAGCCTATACATTGGTGGAACAGATAAATCAAGAGATATTGATAAATCTAAAAATACACCACATGTTGTTGTAGGTACACCGAATAGAATTGATGACATGGCTGTAGAGCGTGCTTTAGATTTACATCTAGCGAAGTCAGTAGTTGTAGATGAAGCAGATTTAATGATTGATTTAGGATTTATGCCTAAAGTAGATAGTATTGCGAGTAGATTAGATGAAAACGCACAAATTTCAGTATTTAGTGCAACGATTCCTAAAGCATTACATCCATTCTTAAATAAATATTTAAGTAATCCTGAATTTGTTGAAATTGAAACAGCATCATCTAACAAAGACAATATCGACTTTTACTTAATACCGACTAAAGGTGTTGAGAAAAAAGAAAAAGTCTTAAAAGTTATGAATGTGATTAATCCTTATTTAGCAATCATATTTGCTAATAGCCGTGATAGAGCAGATGAATTAGTTGCGTATTTATCAGAAGAAGGCTATAAAGTAGGGGTTATCCATGGTGGTTTATCACCTAGAGAAAGAACACAACAAATGAAACGTATTAAACAATTAGACTTTGAATTTGTTGTCGCAAGTGATTTAGCATCACGTGGTATTGATATTGAAGGTGTAAGTCACGTTATCAACTATGATTTACCTAAAGAAATAGACTTCTTTACACATAGAGTTGGTCGTACAGGTCGTGGTGATTATAAAGGTATCGCAATCACTTTATATACACCTGATGAAGATGATTTAATTACACAAATTGAGAAGCATAATTACAAGTTTAAACATGTCGATATTAAAAACGATGAATTTGTAGAAATTAAAGATCGTCAAAAGCGTACGAAACGTGTTAAAAAAGAAGATAATATTGAAAAATCACTAAAACAAAAAATTAAACGAAACAATAAAAATAAAGTAAAACCTGGCTATAAGAAGAAATTCAAACGAGAATTAGATGAGTTGAAATTTAAAGAAAAGAAAGCTCATTCTAAGAGAACAAAAAGACAAAGTAGAAAAGGATAGGTGTCAAATATGTTAATTGGATCACACGTTTCAATGAGTGGTAAGAAGATGCTATTACAAGCAGCAGAAGAAGCGGCAAGTTATAATGCTTCTACATTTATGATTTATACAGGTGCTCCACAAAACACAAGACGTAAAAAGATTGAAGATTTAAATATTGAAAATGGTAAAGCAGCAATGAAAGAATATGGTTTATCTAACATTGTTGTGCATGCACCATATATCATTAATATTGCAAATACAACTAAACCAGAAGTATTTAACCTAGGTGTTGAATTCTTACAATCAGAAATTGAACGTACTGAAGCATTAGGTGCTAAAGACATCGTACTTCATCCAGGTGCGCATGTTGGTGCTGGTGAAGAAAAAGGTATTCAAAAAATTATTGAAGGTTTAAATGAAGTATTAACAAATAATAATGATGTACGTATCGCATTGGAAACAATGGCAGGTAAAGGTTCTGAATGTGGTAAAACATTCGAAGAACTTGCTCAAATCATTGATGGTGTAAACCATAATGAAAGATTATCTGTATGTTTCGATACTTGTCATACAAATGATGCTGGTTACAACGTTAAAGAAGACTTTGATGGCGTATTAAATGAGTTTGATAAAATCGTTGGTATCGACCGTATAAAAGTACTTCACGTCAACGACAGTAAGAATCCACAAGGTGCAAGAAAAGATAGACACGAAAATATTGGCTTTGGATCAATTGGTTATGATGCATTGCACTATATCGTCAATCATGATGCATTTAAAGAAGTACCTAAAATTTTAGAAACACCATATGTTGGTGATGACAAAAAGAATAAAAAACCACCATATAAATATGAAATCGAAATGATTAAAAATGGTACATTCGATCCAGATTTAAAAGAAAAAATCTTTAATCAATAACATTATTTAAGAATGCTAATTCAATTAGCATTCTTTTTTGTTCGTAAACATTACTATTTACATTCTTTCATATTCATTGTATAGTATTCTATTGACGAGGTGATGAAGATGGAAAAAGAAACACCGATTTTCGAGTTAAAAGATATCAGTTATAGTTATCCAAATAAATTGGCACTTAGCCATATTAATATACAAATTTATAAAGGAGATTTCTTGGCAATAGTTGGCCCAAATGGGTCTGGGAAATCGACTTTACTGAAATTGATATTAGGGTTATTACCTTTACAAAAAGGTGATATCTTAATAAGTGGTAAAAAAATAAATCAATATAAATCTTGGGAAAAAATTAGTTATGTATCACAAAAATCCAACGCTTTTAGCTCTGGTTTCCCAGCGACAGTAAAAGAAGTTGTCATGAGTGGTTTAACTAAAAATAAAAGTCTTTTTAAATGGTTTAATAAAGAAGATGCTGCACAAGTAGATGCCATATTAGAAAGATTAAATATAAGTGATCTTAAGAATGAAAATATTGCACAGTTATCAGGCGGTCAACAGCAAAGAACGTTTATTGCTAGAGCATTAATTTCTAAACCGAGTATTTTAATATTAGATGAACCTACTGTAGGTATTGATGCAAGACATGTTTCAGAATTTTATCAATTACTGACGCAATTAAAGCAAGAAGGGATTACAATCATTCTTGTAACGCATGATATTGGTGTTGTAGCTGATACAGCAAGTAAAGTAGCTTGCTTAAATCAACATATACATTTCCATGGTACAAGTGAGTCATTTAAATCATTAGATGAAGTCTCAATATCTAAAATCTATGGACATCCCGTACAATTTGTCGATCATCAACATGATCGTGACTGTTGTGCACATGAAGAAGTTGAAGAATTAGTACAAAGTTAACGTCGAGCAGAATAAATATATAGATTTTAAATAAGGAGATTGGATATGTCAGTTGAAACGAGAGATAGATTTATGCTCCTGAATGAAGGAGTGTTATATCGTGATTGATGCGTTTTTAAATTTTGATTTTATAAGATACTCATTTATAAGTGGTATCTTAGTAGGATTGATTGCACCTTTAATAGGGGCATTTATTGTAGTTAGAAGGCTATCGCTCATTGCGGATGCTTTAAGCCATGTGACGTTAGGTGGTATATCAATGGGACTGTTCTTAATGAGTGTTAGTCCATTGTTTGCTACTATAAATCCAATATGGTTTGGTATTATTTTTTCAATAGCAGGTGCGTTATTAATAGAACAATTAAGAACTGAATATAAACATTATCAAGAAATCGCAATACCAATCATCATGAGCGGTGGTATAGGTATTAGTGTGATATTTATTTCTTTAGCAAATGGATTTAACCAAGATTTATTTGGATATTTATTCGGTTCAATTAGTGCCGTAAACTTAAGTGATTTATTTACAATTATCGTCATTACAATAATTGTTTTAATCTTTGTTATGTTATTATACAAATCACTATTTGTATTATCTTTCGATGAAGAATACTCAAAAGTTATTGGCATGCCAAAATGGATCCAATTATTATTTATTGTCATTGTGGCACTTGTTATTTCAGCTTCAATGAGAGTTGTTGGTATTTTGTTAGTGAGTAGTTTAATGACATTGCCAGTCGCTACAAGCATGAGATTAGCTAAAGGATTTAAACAGTTAATCGCATTAAGTATTATATTCGGTGAAATCTCAGTAGTACTAGGTTTGATATTATCCTTCTATTTAAATATTTCACCAGGAGGTATTATAGTAGGATTATTGATTATAGAATTACTTGCTAGTATTGCGTATAGTAAAGTATTGATTAAAAAAGGAGGCTATCATCTTGAAAGTAGAGGAAGCCATTCAAATATTGAAAAATGATGGACATAAGTACACAAATAAACGTCGTGATATCATCTCATTATTTGTAGATGAGGATAAATATATCACAGCGAAATATATTCAAGAAGCATTGAAAGACGATTATAATGGATTATCTTTCGATACAATTTATCGTAATTTATACTTGTTTAAAGACTTGAATATTATCGAAAGTACTGAAATAGACGGCGAAATGAAATTTAGAATTGCATGTCAAAGTCACCATCATCATCATTTTATTTGTGAATCATGTGGTACAACAAAAGTAATAGACTTTTGCCCAATGGATTCTATAAAACAACAATTACCTAATGTAGAAATAGCATCACATAAATTAGAAGTATACGGTAAATGTGAACAATGCAAAACAGTATAAGAAGTGAAGAATGGTAGCTTGAGGAGCTACCATTTTTTATTTGGAGGTATAGGTGTGGGGTTGAGTACTATCGCTAACGATCAAGACTCGAAAACAAGATCGTTAGCCGGCATTTTGTACGCAAAAAATAAAAAATTATATGCGCTAACAATCAAGACTCGAAAACAAGATCGTTAGAAATTCTAACGTCCAAGAAAATGAAACAAGATCGTTAGCCGACACTTTAATTACACAATACACGAAAAAACCTGGTCCATCTCATATATGGGCCAGGTTTTAACTATATTCTATGAAGTAACGTTGATACTTCATGCCAATTTTTAATTCTATATATACCATTTTGTAAATCTTTCTGGTTATATGGTGTGTCAAACAAGAAAACAGGGATATTTAAATAGTGATTGATATCTTCTGCGTTATCTAATTTATCTTCAAAGAAAATATCGATATTCTGTTCTTTTGTCACTTCTAATTTATTATGACTACCTGTTAATGTAATTTGATCAAATGGTATATGATGTGATTGGAACCATTCTTTCGTAATATCTTCTAAATAATGATGTCTTGCACTTATATAATATAGTTCGTAGTCATCTTTTAGTTGATTCAAAATGTCTCTTGCGCCCTCTGCAACAGGGGAGTGTTGGTATATATGTGATTCATTATTTTTAAACCAACTCAACATTTCTTCTTCTTTACAGTTTAAGACATTTGCTAAATTGTATTCTGTAATATCTTCATATTTAAGTTGTTGATTAAAATCTCTTTGTAAATAGGGTACAAATGTTTTTGGACATGTAACTGTGCCGTCAATATCTATACCTAATCTTGGCTTTTGATTCATAAAAATTCACCTTTTACTTTATGCTTTTTGAGCTTCTTTATTTTGTTCCATTTCAATTGCTAATTTATCTATCTCTTTTTTTAATTCTTCAACCATTGTTTTTTCAGGTACTTTACGAACGGTTTTACCTTTCATAAACAGTAACCCTTCACCACGTGCACCAGCAATGCCGATATCAGCTTCTCTTGCTTCTCCAGGACCGTTTACTGCACAACCAAGTACAGCTACTTTTAATGGGACTTGAAGGTTTGAAATATATTCTTCTACTTCATTAGCTATCGATATTAAATCAATTTCTATTCGTCCACATGTAGGGCAAGCAATTAATGTAGCAGCATTACTCGCTAAACCAAATGCTTTAAGCAAAGATTTCGCTACTTTAACTTCTTCGACTGGATCAGCTGATAAAGAAATTCTACACGTATTACCAATCCCTAAGCTTAGTATTGCGCCTAATCCTGCAGACGATTTAACCGTTCCATTAAATAGTGTACCACTTTCAGTAATTCCTAAGTGTAGTGGGTAGTCAAAAGCTTGAGCTGCTTTCGTGTATGCTTCAATAGCTAAATTTACGTCACTTGCTTTCATTGATACGATAATGTCATGAAAATCTAAATCTTCGAGTATTTTAATATGATGTAATGCACTTTCGACCATACCATCAGCAGTAGGGTAGCCATATTTTTTAATAATATGTTTTTCTAATGATCCAGCATTAACACCAATTCGAATAGGAATACCTTTTTCTTTACATGCTTTGACAACTGCTTCAACTTTTTCACGTCTACCAATGTTTCCTGGATTGATTCGAATCTTATCTGCGCCATTTTCAATTGCAATTAAAGCTAATTTGTAATTGAAATGAATATCTACAACTAAAGGTATATTGATTTGCGCTTTAATATCTTTAATTGCATATGCGTCTTCTTCATTTGGACAAGCTACTCTAACAATTTGGCAACCAGCTTCTTCTAATCGTTTAATTTCAGCTACAGTTGCGTCAACATCATATGTTTTTGTAGTCGTCATACTTTGAATGATAACTTCATCTGAACCGCCAATCGTTAAATCCCCAACTTTAACAGGTCTCGTTTTCGTGCGATGAATGATTTCTGACATGATAAGACTCCTTTGTTTAAATTTGCTAATCTTTACACTTTAGCAAGTCTTTTTCCTTTAGGTAAATACATAGCAATCATAACAATGCTTAAAATGATTATACACCATGAAGCAATTATTAATAAAGGAATCACTGTAATCATTCCTAATAATAGGACTAAAGTCGGAAGCGTTATCACAAATGTCATCATTTTGAACCAAGTCATAAAGCGAGACTTTCTTCGTAAAATCATTCCCAATAAATGTCCAGCAAATGCTAGAATACCAATTTTGATAGATAAGCTTAAAAATTGAAAAAATAATAGAAAGACAACAATCAAACTTAAGTAAAAATATTTAGAATCATTTATTGTTTCAATAAACTTAATTAAATCATCTTGATCGGTAACAAGGGAAGATAGGGACCCATAGCTGATTTCTGTGTAGTCACTATAATTTGAAATCTCAATATGATTAGGTTTAAACACGATTAAATGATGATCTTTCATCTCGAAATCATTAGATTTAGTAAATTCGACCGTTTGGTGATGGTTTAATTTAATAGATTTATCTTGGGATAAAATCATTTTGTTCTGATCGATTTCAAAATCAGGTATCTCTGTCACTTCATCATTGACTAACGTTGATAAATTTTGAGTGATTTGTATGTATTGAATAGAATTAGGTATGATTAATATCAAACTTAATAATAATATATGAAGGAATATGTATCTTAACTTCGTAATTCTAAACATTGGATACTTACTAGGATGCTTAAATAACCTTTTAAGCTCTTTTATATACTGCATAAATTCACCTCTTCTTCACTTAATAATAATGTTTAAAAACACCTGTTGCAAGGCGATAAACGAGAATTAAAAATTTTTTGATTATTTATTAAACAAATTATTTGTTATAAAACTTTAATCTTGATAAGATAGGTATGTAAAACAAATGAGGAGGATGATTTTTTATGGCTTTTGAATTACCAAAATTACCATATGCGTATGATGCATTAGAACCACACATCGATAAAGAAACTATGGAGATTCATCATACGAAACACCATAACACTTATGTAACAAAATTAAATGATGCAGTGAAAGGTACAGATTTAGAAAGCAAATCTATTGAAGATATTGTTAAAAACTTAAACTCTGTTCCTGATGATATCCGTACTGCAGTTCAAAACAATGGTGGCGGACATTATAATCATTCATTATTCTGGGAACTATTAACTCCAAATGCTTCTGAGCCTTCAGGAGAAGTTGTAGATACAATTAGTTCTACATTTGGTTCATTAGACAAATTCAAAGAAGAATTTGCAGCTGCAGCAGCTGGCCGTTTTGGTTCAGGATGGGCATGGTTAGTTGTAGATAATGGCGAATTAGCGATTGTTTCAACTCCAAACCAAGATAACCCAATTTCAGAAGGTAAACTTCCAATTTTAGGTTTAGATGTTTGGGAACATGCTTACTACTTAAACTACCAAAACAGACGCCCAGATTACATTAATGCATTCTGGAACGTTGTAAATTGGGATAAAGTAAACGAATTATACCAAGCTGCAAAATAATTCGACTTTAAATTTGGATGACTGATTAATAAAACAATCATCCTGATGGGGTGGAGCAATGAAATCTTTTTATTTAAACGAGATTTCAGCTCCACTCTTTTTTTATAAAAATTTACCTATATCAATAGCAATGTAAGTCATAATAATATATGATGAAATTATTATAATAGAGTTAAAAAGGTAGGTTTAGTTGTTGAAACGAGTAAAAAAGAAATCAAAAGAAGAAGCATTTCGCCTATTAATGAATAAACGCGTAAGCCTAATATTGGCAGTTGTCGTCATTTTATTCTCTGTGCTCATTATGCGGCTAGGTTATTTACAAATTGTAAAAGGCGGAGAATACAAAAGAACGATAGATAGTACAGAATCTATTACAGTTAATGAATCGGTGCCTAGAGGCCGTATATATGATAGAAACGGTAAAGTATTAGTAGACAATGAGTCTAAAAAGGCAATTACATACACAAGAGATAGAAGAACGAGCCAAGATGATATTTTAAAAATCGCTGAAAAACTATCTCACTTAATGAAGATGGATACTTCAAATATTACAGAACGTGATAAGCAAGATTTTTGGATATTGAGAAATCAAGATGAAGTTCAAAAGTTAATGAAAGATGAACAAGCTTTATTCTCTGATGGCAATATTAGTCAAGATGATTATGATAAAGCGTTATACGACAAAGTGACATCTAAATATACAGATAAATTATCCAAAAAGGATTTACAAATCCTTGCGATATTTAGAGAAATGAATTCTGGATCTCAGCTGAGTCCTGTTGTTATAAAAAATGAAGGTGTTAAAAATGATGAGTATGCAGCTGTATCTCAACATTTATCAGAACTGCCTGGCGTTAATACAACAATGGACTGGGAAAGACGTTATCCTTATGGTGACACTTTAAGAACTTTATTTGGAAATGTTTCAAGTAAAGAAGAGGGATTACCTAAAGAGTTAGTGAATGACTATCTCGCTAAAGGATATTCTAGAAATGATAGAGTTGGTAAATCTTACTTAGAATATCAATATGAAGATATTTTAAAAGGCTCTAAGAAGAAAATGAAATATGTCACTGATAAATCTGGGAAAATAACAAGTTCTGAAGTTATTTCACAAGGTTCACGTGGTAACGATTTAGTGTTAACAATCGATATAGATTTACAGAAAAAAGTTGAAGAATATATTGATAAACACATTGAATCATTAAGAAGTAAAGGCGCTACAGATATGGACAGAGTTATGGTTGTCGTCCAAGATCCTAGAAACGGTGATGTGTTAGCAATGGCCGGACGTGATATTGATAAAAATGGCAAGATTACGGATAACCATATAGGTAACTTCACAAGTCAATATACAGTAGGTTCATCTGTTAAAGGTGCTACATTACTTACTGGCTATCAAAACGGCGTATTAAATGTTGGCGATACAATGGTCGATGAACCATTAAAATTTAGTGGTGGTTTAACAAAACGATCATACTTTAACCAAAATGGCAGAAAAACAATTACAGATGCTGAAGCTTTAATGCATTCATCAAACGTATTTATGTATAAGACAGCATTGTTATTAGCTGGCTCTCCATACAGTAGTGGTATGTCACTACCATCTGATGTAGAACAAGCAGGTATCAAATTACGTAAAGGTTTAAATCAAGTTGGTTTAGGTGTTAAAACAGGTATTGATTTACCAAATGAATCAGCAGGTCAAATTGAACCAATTAAAGATAATCCAGGTAACTACATTGATTTAGCAATAGGACAATTCGATACTTATACACCTATACAGTTATCACAATATGTCGCTACAATTGCGAACGATGGTTATAGATTGAAACCACATTTAGCAAAAGAAATTAGAAACTCTACAAATGAAGATTCACTTGGACCTATCAAAAAGACATTTAAAGGTGAAGTGATGAATAAGGTTAATAATAGTGATAAAGAAATAAAACAAGTACAAAAAGGTTTCGATATGGCATTTAATAAGCCAGAAGGAACAGGTTATTCTAGTTTTAACAAAACGGTTGTAAGATCAGCTGGTAAAACAGGTACAGCAGAAGTATTCAAAGATGGTAAACCGAAAGTAAACTCAACATATATTGGATATGCACCTGCTAAAAATCCTGAATTATCATTCTCTATCACATATACAAACCAACCCGTACCAGAACCATGGTTACCAGGTGGGGATTTAGGTCGAGATATTATTAACTATTACTTTAAAGATAGAAAATAACTCAATATAAAGATTGATTCAAAATGACATCTCATTTTACTGATTAATTCAGTAGAAATGAGATGTTATTTTTTTATGTGGGAATTTATTTTTGAACAGT
This sequence comes from Mammaliicoccus sp. B-M6, assembly GCF_022386965.1. Lineage (NCBI taxonomy): Bacteria > Bacillati > Bacillota > Bacilli > Caryophanales > Staphylococcaceae > Mammaliicoccus > Mammaliicoccus sp. B-M6. The sequence goes on along the minus strand of NZ_JAJNHJ010000001.1, from coordinate 12,123 downwards.
ATTAGATTTAGTGAAGTACATAGTTTACGATTTTGTTTGTGCATGCATAATTACAGTTCTCCTGACTTATGTAACTATGGGTATCCTTATTTACAATTCTCCCGACTTTTGTAACTAAGGCAGCCTATAGTAACAGTTCTCCGGATTTTTGTAACTAAGGGGGTCTATATTAACAATTCGGCCGAGTTTTGTAATTATAGTTGCTCTTATTAACAGTTCTCCGTACTTTTGTAACTACAGTCCCCATAATAAAACACCATTCTCTTCATTTTTTTACATTTTAAAACGTTTTCATATGAAGTTAACACAAAATTTACATTCAATTTATTTGTACTTAATAAAGAAATTGTAAAGTAAAGATGTAATAAAGATTAAGGCGATATTAATTAGGAGGATTTAACATGAAAAAGTGGCAATTAATCGGATCAACAACAGCTTTAAGTTCTGTACTTTTATTAGGAGCTTGTGGTGGGGCAGCTGAAAAATCTAGTTCCGGGGATACTAAATCTTCAGATGATAAAAAATTAAGTGGTGAAGTTAAAGGTGATGGATCATCAACAGTTGCACCAGTTATGGAAAAAATAAACGAAGACTTCTCAGCGGAGCAACCTGATGTTTCAGTTTCAATTGGTGTATCAGGAACTGGTGGTGGTTTTGAAAAGTTCATAGCGGGAGAAACAGACTTTTCAAATGCTTCTAGAGATATTAAAGATGAAGAAAAAGAAAAATTGAAAAAGGCTAAAATAGAATACACTGAATTTAAAGTTGCTCAAGACGGCTTAACAGTAGCTGTTAACAAAGATAATGACTTTGTTGATGAGTTGAGTATGGATGAATTAGCAAAAATTTATAGTGGAAAAGCAAAAACGTGGAAAGATGTTAATTCAAAATTCCCTGATAAAAAGATCAAAGCATTTTCACCAGACCAATCACATGGTACTTATGACTTCTTTAGTGAAGAAGTATTAGATGAAAAAGATTTACAATCTGAGAAAAATGCTGACACGAATGTCATCGTTAAATCTGTCCAAGATAATAAAGATTCTATCGGATTCTTTGGATATAACTTCTATCAGGAAAATAAAGATTCACTTAAAGCTGTGAAGATTAAAGATGATGGAAAAGCAATAGAACCTACAGATAAAACAGTTAATGATGGTAGTTATCCATTAAGTAGACCATTATTCGTATATGCGAAAAATAAATCTCTAGAAGATAATGATGCGTTTTACGGATTTATGGAATATGTAATTGATAACTCAGCTGATGCTGCAAAAGACGCTGGTTATGTTCCATTGAAAGATGATGAGTATAAAGAAGATAAAGAAACGTTAGAAAAATTTAAAAAATAATCATTAATAAATTAAAGCAGAGGGCGGTCAGTAATCGCCCTTTTTCAAAATGAAGGAGTTATTTTTATGAAACAACAAACTTCAGTACAAGAATTGATTAAGCAAAATAACAATAATAAAGGTAAAGTCTTTGCAGATAAAGCTGTTCCCATTATTTTATTGTTAATCGCTTCAGTTTCTGTACTTACAACAATCGGGATATTATTCACACTTGTCACTGAAACAGCAACATTTTTTACGAGAGTGAATCCATTTGAATTTTTATTTACGAAAGACTGGGCACCATTTTCATCTGATCCTAAATACGGTATTTTCGCACTGATTTTAGGAACGTTGAAAGTTACAGCAGTAGCGACAATCTTTGCTGTTCCAGTTGGATTAGGTGCAGCACTATATCTGAGTGAATATGCATCTGATAGATCAAGAAGAATTATTAAACCAGTTCTTGAAATATTAGCAGGTATACCAACAATTGTTTACGGATTTTTCGCGTTAACATTTGTAACACCAATTTTAAGAGGTATATTCCCGGATTTAGGAAGCTTTAACTCAATTAGTCCAGGTTTAGTCGTGGGGGTCATGATTATACCGATGATTACGAGTATGAGTGAAGACGCAATGAGTTCGGTACCTGATTCAATTAAAGAAGGTGCACTGGGATTAGGTGCAACAAAGTTTGAACTTGCAACTAAAATCGTATTTCCAGCGGCTTTATCCGGTATCATCGCATCTGTTGTATTAGCGATTTCAAGAGCGATAGGTGAAACAATGATCGTATCTTTAGCGGCAGGTAGTACACCAGATTCAAGCTTTAGTTTAATTGGGTCTATTCAAACAATGACTGGATTCATTGTTCAAGTTGCGACTGGAGATGCGACGTACGGATCTGATATTTATTACAGTATTTATGCTGTAGGTTTCACATTGTTTATATTCACATTCATTATGAATATCATTTCACAATGGATTACAAAACGATTTAGAGAGGAGTATTAATATGTCAGAAGTTAATTTAGTTGATCAAACCGTCGTTCGTAAAAAGCTGCCGACAAGACTAATGAAAAATAAAGTCATAAAATCAATATTTTTCGTTTGTACATTAATTGGCTTAATCGTATTAGCTATTTTGCTATTTGACATATTTAGAAAAGGTATTCCTTATCTAAGTACAGATTTCTTCACAAACTTCTCATCAACATCACCTGAACGAGCAGGTATTAAAGGGGCATTAATTGGGACATTGTGGCTCATGATGACAATAGCACCTATATCTATCATTCTTGGTGTTGGTACAGCAATATACATGGTTGAATACGCAAAAGAAAACTGGTTTACAAAATTTATAAGAGTTAATATTTCAAATTTAGCAGGTGTGCCATCAGTAGTATTTGGTTTATTAGGATTAACAATATTTGTACGTGGTGCAGGTATTGAAAACTTATCTCTAGGTAAGACTGTTATTGCAGCAGCATTAACGATGTCACTTATGATTTTACCAATTATTATCGTAGCAAGTCAGGAAGCAATTAAAGCTGTCCCATCATCTATTAGAGAAGCATCATTAGGATTAGGTGGTACTAAATGGCAAACGATTAAAAACATCGTATTACCAGCTTCAATACCTGGTATTTTAACAGGGACAATTCTTGCACTATCAAGAGCACTTGGAGAAACAGCTCCACTTGTTGTAATCGGTATTCCTGCCATATTGATGAAAACACCTAACAGTATATTTGAATCTTTCCAAGCTTTACCAATGCAAATATACAACTGGGCTAAGTTGCCACAAGCAGAATTTCAGTTTGTTTCATCGGCAGCAATTATCGTATTACTCGTAATTTTAATTCTTATGAACTCAATCGCAATCTATATTAGAAATAAATATCAAAGAAAATTATAATAATCAAAATGAAGAGGGGTCATGACTATGACAGACGTAAAAATTAGAGATTTATCTCAAAATATACCTTCAAATGAAATGACAGCAAATCAACAAATAGCAGTAGAAGATAAAAATATTGTTTATAAAACGAATAATTTAGATTTATGGTATGGAGATTTTCATGCGCTTAAAAATATAAATTTAGATATTGCAGAAAATGAAGTGACTGCAATTATTGGACCATCTGGTTGTGGTAAATCTACTTATATTAAAACATTAAATAGAATGATTGAATTAATTCCAAGTGTTAAAACATCTGGAGAGATCATTTATAGAGATAAAAATATTTTCGACAAGAAATATAGTGTTGAAGAATTACGAACAAATGTCGGTATGGTGTTCCAAAAACCGAATCCATTCCCAAAATCAATCTATGACAATATTACTTATGGACCTAGAATTCATGGTATTACAGATAAAAAAGTACTAGATGAAATCGTTGAACGTTCATTAAAAGGTGCAGCAATCTGGGATGAATGTAAAGATAGACTAGATAAAAATGCATATGGCTTATCTGGTGGACAACAGCAAAGAATTTGTATTGCAAGATGTTTAGCAATTGAACCAGATGTTATATTAATGGATGAGCCAACTTCAGCACTAGATCCTATTTCAACACTAAAAGTTGAAGAACTTGTGCAAGAATTAAAAACTAAATACTCAATCATTATCGTGACACATAACATGCAACAAGCAGCTAGAATTTCTGATAAAACAGCGTTCTTCTTAAACGGTTATGTAAATGAGTTCGATCAAACAGATAAAATCTTCTCTAACCCAACAGATAAGAAGACTGAAGATTATATTTCAGGGAGATTTGGATAATATGGTTATTAGAGAAAAATATGAAGATGAATTAAATTCACTCATTAATGATTTATTTGTGTTGGGTAAAGAAGTATACTTTATGATAGAACAATCAATATCTGTATTGAGCGATGAAGATAGAAACAACGCTCGTAATTTAATTAAATACGATAAAAAAATTAACCAAATGGAATATGACATTAATGAAAAAGTAGTTATGCTAATTACAAAGCAACAACCTATAGCGACAGACCTTCGTGTTATGATCTCAGGTTTAAAAATAGCTTCTGAATTAGAGCGAATGGCAGATAATTCTACTAATATTGCTCAAATCAGAAAAAGAGTTAAAATAACAGATTACTTTATACTAACGAGATTAAAAACAATGGGTAAGTTAGCAATGTTAATGTTAAAAGATTTAGAAGTGGCAGTTAATGACAAAGATATCTTGTTGATAAAAGAAATTATTGATCGCGACAATGATATTGATGATTTATATCGTGAGATTAATAACACGACATATTTAATCGATAACGATCCATTTATTTCTGGTCAAGCACATCTTGCTGCAAGATACTTAGAAAGAATAGGAGACCACATCACGAATATCAGTGAAAGTTGCTATTATTATATAACTGGTGAACACTATGAACCTATTGAAAAATAGTACTGGAATTATATAAGCATAGATGGTATTATAATAAGGTCGTATATTAATTGAAATAAGAATAGGAGGGTTCATCATGCGCGTAAATGTAACTTTAGCATGTACTGATTGTGGTGAAAGAAACTACATCTCTAAAAAGAATAAACGTAACAACCCAGAGCGTATTGAAATGAAAAAATATTGTGCTCGTGACGGTAAACACACTCTTCATAGAGAAACAAAATAATAAAACGAATAAAAACACATTCCATTATACGGGAATGTGTTTTTTTTAATACCTTTAAAGGTTGTACGACTACCTATCACAATAATTCTTGTGTTATCATATTATATGTAACTGATAAAAATTTAATCAATATTTGGAAGTGTTAAATTCATGTCAAACAAGAAAAATTTAAGAAAAGAAATATTGTTCTTTTTGAGAAATCAAGACATTTCTCAAAAAGAACAATATGATTTAAATTTAAAAGAACAATTATTTGAACATAACAATTTTAAGCAAGCCAATTCAATTGCTATCGTTATGAGTATGGATCATGAAGTCAATACGATACCTATTATTGAACATCTTTTAAATATAGGTAAGAAAGTATTCGTACCGAGAACCAATTACGAAACGAAACAAATGGAATTTCAACGACTACTTGATTTGAATTCCATTGCAATTGATCAAAAAGGCATTAAGTATGTTAATCAAGAAACTGAAATTAGTGATGATATTGACTTAATTATTGTACCTGGTGTTGTATTTAATCAAGATGGTTATCGAATAGGCTATGGTGGAGGGTATTATGATAAATATTTATCTCATTATAATGGACATACAATAAGTTTGTTATATCCTTTTCAGATAAGAAACTTTGAAGCTGAATCACATGATATACCAGTTGATGAGATGTTGACACCAAATGATATATATGGAGAAGAATAGATGGATAAAACAAAACAAATGTGGAAGTCGATATATTATTTAGTTTATACAGAAGGTTACAAAATAATATCGATTGAAGAAGAAGCAGAAATATGGTTGACTCATGAATCTAAAAAAATTGTCAAAAGATTTATACATAAGACGCCTACACATCAAGAAGTTGATTTTGACTTAGAAAAAATCACTGACCATTTAGGTGACTTAATTGATAGTATAGGGTTTAGCTTTGAACAATTAGATGTTTTTTATATTACCGAAAAAGAGATAGATTTCACTGAGTTTAATCATACTAAACGACCTAAAATTAGGTATCATGCTTTATATGAGCTTAGTGATTTCGAGAAAGTATCTCATCACTTTGTAACGAAGCATCAAATTAAACGTAATAGAACAAATCCTGTTACGACATATAAAAACAAATTATTGAATGCGAGCTTTATTGATAGCTTTATGCTTAAGTTTTCACCTGTCACATACTTTTTAGTAGCTGCTAATGTAATTGTTTGGCTGTCTTTAGTTTTAATTTTTAATCATTTTGGCCAAATTAATTTAGTCGATTACGGTGGACTTGTGCATTTCAATGTTGCTCACGGTGAATGGTACCGTTTATTAACGTCCATGTTTATACATGCGAATTTTACACACTTAATGATGAATGTATTTTCGCTTATTATATTCGGTAAACTGATTGAAGGTGCATTAGGGTCCATTAAAATGTTCACCATTTATTTCATATCAGGTCTATTTGCAGGTATTGTATCGCTTAGTATAGATACACAATCCATTTCAATTGGTGCAAGTGGTGCCATTTTTGGATTAATTGGTGCATTTATCGTGTACTTATTTACACGTAAAAATATTAATAAACAATTTGTATTACAAACATTTATCGGTATTGTGATTATTTCGTTATTAGCATTGTTTATTAATAATGTGAACCACTTCGCTCATTTAGGTGGATTTGTTGGCGGGGCAATCTTAATGTTTATCATTTACAAATGGATGGAACATGACAAGTTCAAACTTTATTATATTATTGCCTTTATAGTGATCATCATCATTTTGATCGTTATTATATTTAACAGACAACAACATTATATATATGATGAATTAACAAAAGATGCTATGAATAACGGTGATTTTGATAGAGCGGAAACAATGGTAAAGCAAATTAAAGAAAAGAACTTCGAGTCGGATGAGACATATATTTTAAGTGGCTTAATCGTAGCGAACAATACGTCTTTGAATGAAGCGATACTAGAATGGGAAAGAGGTTTAAAAGTTTTTCCTAATTCAGCTAAATTAAATTACCAATTAGCTTTAGGTTATAGAGCAAAAGATGACTATGATAAAGCAAATAAGTTTATTAATAAGGCAATAAAGCTTGATAAAAAGAATAAACATTATGCAGCATTAAAAGATGAAATTGATGCGTTTAGGAGTTAACTTTATGAATAATTTATACGACGTACAACAATTACTTAAAAAGTTTGGTTATATTATTTATTTTAAAGATGAAGAAGATCAACTAGAAATGATGGAACAAGAAATAAAAGCTATGTATCAATCTATGCTTATTGATAAAGAAACATTTTTACAAGCAAGACTTATTATAAATCAGAGAAGGATTGAGAAAAAATGACACATATTTTATCAGCAGATATTGGTGGTACGACTTGTAAATTAGGTATTTTTGATCGTTCACTAAATATCGAAGAGAAATGGGAAATTTCAACGAATAAAACAGGGGAAGGTATATTAGAGAATATATATGATTCATTTGTTGTACATCTGAACAGAAAAGATATCGATATCAAGAACATTATCGGTATGGGTATCGGCGTACCTGGCCCAATTGATTTTGAAAATGGTATCGTCAATGGTGCTGTGAATTTAAATTGGACTGGTAACATTGAAGTTAGAAAACATATGCAACAATATTTTGATGGTCCAATTTACGTAGATAATGATGCGAATGTTGCAACTTTAGGAGAAAAATTTAAAGGCGCTGGCCAAAATGAAAGTGACGTTGTTTGTATGACGCTAGGAACTGGTGTAGGTGGCGGCATTGTTTCAAATGGAGAATTACTTCATGGGCATAATGGTTCAGGCGCTGAAATAGGTCATTTCTTAGTGGATCAAAAGAAAAGATTCCAATGTAATTGTGGTATGAAGGGCTGTCTTGAAACGGTTGCTTCAGCTACAGGTGTCATTAATTTAGTACATCATTATTATCCAAATATCAATATGAAATCAAGTATTCATGACTTAATTACAGGTAAAAATGTTACAGCTAAAGACGTATTTGATGCTGCAAAATCTGGAGATGAATTCAGTTTATTTATCATTGATAAAGTTGCTGGTTACATAGCTTATGCTGCAAGTGTTGTTAGCGTTATGACAAACCCTAAATATATTATAATTGGTGGTGGCGTTAGTAAAGCCGGCGATATTCTTATCCAATTTATTAAAAAGCATTATGAAAAAATGACATTTAAACCTGCACAAGATGGTACAAACATCGTAGTAGCACAATTAGGAAATGACGCAGGTATCATCGGTGCAGCTGGTCTAATTAAGACATATGTAATAGAAAAGGAGAATGAATAATGGCAATAGTTGACGTAGTCGTAATACCAGTAGGAACAGAAGGACCTAGTGTGAGTGAATATATTGCAGATATACAAATAATTCTTGAAAAGCATAAAGAGGCAGGTACAATTGATTATCAATTAACACCAATGAATACGCTTATTGAAGGTGATCTAAAAGATTTACTTGAAATTATTCAAGAAATTCATGAAAGTCCGTTCAATAAAGGATTAGACAGAGTTTGTACAAATATCCGAATTGACGATAGAAGAGATAAATCTAGAAAAATGAACGATAAATTAGATTCTGTTAATAAACATTTGAACAAATAAAAAAAGACGAGTGTAAACTCGTCTTTTCTTTAATGATGTAAAATTGGATAACCGTATGTAAAGATTGTAGCTAATGAGAAGAACCCAAAAGATACTACAGTTATTGCACCAAAAAGAATGCCCAAAATATTTTTGTTTTTGAATGCTGAAATTAAACCAAATATAGCTAGAATAAAAACAGCTAGCATTAATAATGAGAAAATATTAACACCGATATGGATTTTTACTCCAAATAACTCAAATAGTTCCCCTGTGTCGATAAATGGCATTCCAATACCCCCAATACAAATTTCTTTTATTATCATATTAATTGTATAATTAATATGTGGTTTTGTCGAGATACTTTTTAAAAGAGGAGGAAATAAAATGCAAGTACATAGTTTTTCATTAGGAATTGTAGAAACAAATTGTTATATTCTCGAAGGTGAAAACGAATTACTCGTGATAGATCCAGGAGATAATGGCGATTTTTTAAATAAACAAATTAAACAATATCATAAAAAGGTAAGTGCTGTATTATTAACGCACGCTCATTTTGATCATATAGGTGCAGTAGATGATGTCGCAAATGAATTTGATGTGAAAGTATATGTGCATCCTGAAGAAAAATCATGGTTAACGGATACAGAGAAAAATGGTTCTAAAAAATTTGCAATGTATCAATTACCACAAGTGGTTCAACATACTGTTCCACAAATAATGGAACCTGGAGAATATGAGATTGGTGAATTTAAATTTGAAGCGATTCATACGCCTGGTCATTCACCGGGTAGTTTATCATTTGTATTTGGCGACTTTGCTATTGTAGGTGATACTTTATTTAAAGGTGGAATTGGCAGAACGGATTTATATAAAGGTGATACAAAAACATTATTGAATTCAATTGAAGATAAGTTGTTAGAGCTAGATCCAAATACAACTATTTTCCCAGGTCACGGACCGGAGACAACAATAGCAGATGAAGAAATGTCAAATCCGTATTTAAATGGATTTAATTAAAAAAAAGCATTACACGTTTGTGTAATGCTTCTTTTAATGATGTGCTCCAAAACTTGGCTCTAATAAGAATGTAGAATAATATGTAAATCCAACAAAACATAATACTAAATAAATTGCGAATATATACATATACATTCTTTCTGTTAATTTTAAGTATCCCAACAATACGAAAAATCCAGTTTGTGCTAAGAAGAAATATGCCATCATGTCCATACCACCGACATAAAACATCGTAGCAAAAATAGCAGTCCAGAAGCCTAGAGTTTTATAAACTTTATCCATCTTCTTAAGAACCCCCTCTATGTTTACTTTCTTATTCATATTTAATTATAAAGTTACTCTATACAAAAGTAAATAGCATTTTAACGCAAATTCATAAGCATTAAACAAGTAATTTAGGTAATTGGAAGCGTTTATATATATTAGGAGGAGATTATGGAGAAATTATTTAAGTCAATTATTAACGATGCTGTCAATTTTAATGCGAGTGATATTCACTTTGTACCTTTAAACGATGATAAAGTCTTTGTTCAAATGAGGATAAACGGCGATAATACACCTTATGATTTAGATCTAGACTTTAAATTGTATAGTAGGGTACTCATTTATATGAAATTTATCGCTCATCTTGATGTAAGTGAACGTAATAAAGCACAAAGCGGTCAATATTTATATGAACATGACATTCATTTCTACTTAAGAATTTCTACGATACCGATTAGTTTAGGAATAGAATCTAGTTCCATTAGAATAACCCCTCAACATTTTAATCACTCACATGGAAAATCAGAAGATCAATCATATAACGTTCTACAAAACAGAATGTATCAATCAGAAGGGTTATTTCTATTTACGGGACCAACAGGATCAGGTAAGACGACATTAATGTATGAATTGATGTATGCGTTAAAGAGAGAGAAGAATAAACATATTATTACGATTGAAGATCCTGTAGAACAAACATTAAATGGTATTGTCCAAGTTTCAGTCAATGAAAAAGCTAACATAACTTATCAACAATCCTTTAAAGCCATTTTAAGATGTGATCCTGACGTTATTATGATTGGGGAGATAAGAGATGATGTTACTGCTAAGCAAGTTATTCAGGCAAGTTTAAGTGGTCATTTAGTGCTTTCAACTATGCATGCTAGTGATACAATCGGGGCAATCCACCGACTAATTGAGCTAGGTGTAACAGTCGAACAAATTAAACAAGGTATTTCATGTATCACGAACCAACGTCTTGTGAAGAAAAGTGATGAAACAAGAACATTAGATATGTCATATATTTTTAAAGATGACATTATTAAATATATGGAGAATGATTATGAAACGTAAGAAAAATGTATTAAAGAAAGACCAATTAGAGAAAATAAATGATTTTATTTTTCTTTAATCGGTTTTTTTATGCCTAGATAATAGAATGTTTTATATTATTAAAGTAGTACCTAAAAATTATTTCTTATAAACAATTTTAGTTTTTGAAAAGTCTCTTCTTGGTATGACAGATAAACTGTTCTTTTTACCAGTTGCTGATAAATGTGCCCAGCCCATACCGTATCCAGCATAAGCTTTTTTCTTAACAATTTCAAAATTGTTTTTATTACCTAAATATTGCACCAAAATTCCTTGAGGGACTCCTGTGAAGAATGGAGCAAATCCTGTAACCATAGAAGCCCATCCTAATCTACTCTTTTGCTTATCTACATATTTAACATATTTTCTTAACTGAGCATTAGTCATATAACCTTGCTTTTTAACATATTTACCAGTCTTTATTGTTTTAGTACCTTTTTTTGCTGCATAAAAACTAAATCCATTTTCTTCATCATCATGAGTATATGTTTCCATTGGTAAAAATTCTACATTTTCAAAACCTGGCAAAGTAGAATCTTCTTGCGTGTTTTGAATATCTACTTGATTTCCTTCAGCAAACGCTTCACTTGCATAAGGAGTTATAATACTTGTTGTAAGTACTAATGATAATACAATTTTGTGTGATTTCTTGAATTTCATAGATATTAATCTCCTTTATATGTATAATTAAGGTACAACCCATTATTATCATATTTTTACAAAAAAAGGAAGTGTAATTTTGTATTTATCAAAAAGAATTATAATATTTAACTTTATTTTTATATTTTTAATAGCATGTTTTATAAGTTATGTAGGTTTAACAAAAACATTTGATTTATCATTTCAAGTTTCATCTATAGGCGGATTATTATTTGGTTACTCAATATTAATGCCAATCAGACTTTATGCTAAGGATTCAAAATACAAAAGTAAAAATTAAAAATATATAGTAAAAAGCACCTGTTGATTATACGGGTGCTTTTTACTATATCCACAATACAATCCATGTTTTTAAATGTACAAACCCTCCTAAATGATGCACTAACCCCATGATGGTACTGCACCCCTAAAGTTAGAGTAAAAAAACTAACTTTAGGGGTGTTTTAATATGACAAAATATAGTGATGAATTTAAGTTGAAAGTTG